>JASJAX010000043.1 GCA_030066755.1 Acidimicrobiia bacterium | reverse complement strand
GACGATGCGCGAGCCGAACGTCTGTCGGCGTACCTCTCACGACTCCAAGACGCCGCTCCGGCTTTCCAGGCCGAGCTGGCCCGGAGTCGGCAGACGTTCCAGGACCTCCTCGACGGGACAACGAGTTCAGACGACGGCCTCGATCCCCGAACCCGGTTCGAGAACATGGTGCTGGCCGTCGAAGGACTCGTCGGGGCGCTCGAGGCCGGCCAACCGGTCATCGTGTCGATCGCCGATGCACAGTGGCTCGATCCGAGCACTGCTGAGGTGCTCGAACGACTACGAGTGGATCTCGCCGAAACGCCGGTTGCGATTCTCCTCGAGTCGCGTCCCGACGAGTCGCCACTCGTGCCGGATCATGAGATCGCCCTCTCCCCCTTGGATCGCAGCGCCATCGCCCGGCTCGCAACCGCTGCACTCGACGCTGCGCCTTCGCAGGAACTCGTCGACCTGCTCGTCGATCGGTCCGGCGGCAACCCGTTCTTCGTTGAGCAGCTCCTCGACTATCTCGGCAGCGAAGCTCGCCTCGAGACTGGTACTGACGGTGTCACAGCCGAACTGGTCGAGCACCAGCTCCCCGAGGACATGCAGCGTCTCCTCGTCGCCCGCCTCGACGAACTCGAGGTTCCGGTTCGCCGCACCGTGCAAACTGCCTCGGTGCTGGGACGGGAGTTCGACCGCAGGGTCCTCGCCTCCATCGTCGGGGATCCAACCACCGTGAATCACCACATCGATGCGGCGATCGACGCTCGCATATGGGAAGTCGACGACGAACACACGGTTGGGTTCCGTCAGTCCTTGTTGCGTGAAGCTGCCTATGCCATGCAACTCCACACGGAGCTGGCCGGACTCCATGCTTCTGCGGCAACGGCGATCGAGAAGGTCTTCGGCGCCGGTGCGGCCTTCGCCGGCGAACTCGCGTACCACCTCGATGCTGCGGGAGACCCGGCGGCTGCAGTACCCCACTACCTCGCAGCCGGGCGCGAGGCGGCCGAACGGTACGCCAATGCGGAAGCGGTGGGGGCTCTGCGGCGCCTCCTCGAGGTCGCCGACCCTTCGGATCTCGATACCCGCTTCGATGCGCTCATGGCACTCCACGGTGTCCATAGCGTCCTCGGCGATCGCGACGGCCAGAGCACAGTGCTGGAGGCACTGGACCAGATCACCGAGGCGCGATCCGATCGTGCCCTCGAAGTAGCCAGGCTTCGAGCCGAATTGATGTCGGCGATCGGTGACTATGCGGGCGCGCAGCAGTTGGGCATCACAGCGCTCGAGTCATCAGATGCCGCGGCCAGCGCTCACGTGCGCGGTGCACTCCTCTTCCTGCTGGCACAGGCCTCGCGCTATCAGGGACGCCCCGCCGAGGCGGCCGATCGGGCGGCAGAGGCCGCAGCGGTGTTCGAAGCCGCCGATGACCCGGTTGGGGTAGCAACGGTTGATGACTTCCTCGGCGGCATTGCGTGGGAACTGGGCGACTTCGCCGAGGCCGAACGGCGTCATCGTCGTGCAGCCGATGCGTTCCGTCGCGCCGGTCATGTGATCGGCGAGATCCGCGCGCTCAACAACCTCGGCTCGGCGCTGTTCGGCTACGGCGACTATTCGGCGGCCCGCCACATCCACGAGGTGGGCGCGGAGCAAAGCCGCACCATCGGGTACCGGATGGGCGAAGGCGATCACCTCGACAACGTCGGCGGAACCGCTTGGGCCGTTGGGGACTTCGATCTCGCAGTCGAGCAGTATTCCGCCGCGCTCGAGATCCGGGAGTTGACCGACGATGCATGGGGAATCGCGATCAGCAAGGGCAACCTCGGATCAACGTATCGGGCGAAGGGTGATCTGGCTCGTGCGATCGAGTTCGGCGAAGCGGCGCTCATCATCGACCGCAGGATCGGTCGCAGGCGAGGCGAAGCGTACGATCTGCACGGGCTCGGTCTCTGCTATCTCGAACTCGGTGAACACGATCGGGCGGTGGATCACCTCGATGCGGCAGCAGCGATCCGATCCGATCTGGGAGAGCAGCATCTGGCGAACGAGTCCGTCGTCGCCGCCGCAGTTGCGCGCTTGCGGCGTGGGGAACGTCGCAACGCAGCAGACATCGTCGAAGCTGCGCTGGCTGACGAGGCGGGCGATCTCTTCGCTGGGGCGGTCGAGACGACCGCGACCCTGCTGCGCTGCATCGAGGTGCTCGAGTCCGTTGACCCTGACGCAGCTGAGCACCTTCGGAACCAAACCGCGTCTCTCGTTGCCGAGCGTGCTTCACGTATCGGCGATCCGGGCCAGCGCGCGTCCTACCTCGCCGAGGTGGCGTCCCATCGCGGTATCGCCACCGATGACCCTCTCAGCGACTCCAGCACACCGGGAGATTGACCGTTGCGCACCATCGTCTTCGACGTCAACGAGACGCTGCTCGACCTCAGGTCGATGGGTCCGCGGTTCGAGGAAGCCTTCGGCTCGAGCGAGCTCCTCGGTGCCTGGTTCAGTCGGCTGCTCCGACACTCGCTGGTCGCAACCGTCACCGACACGTACCAACCATTCGACATACTCGCCGTCGATGCCTTGGAGTTGGTTGCCGCCAAGGCGGGGCATCGTGTCACCCGCACAACCGCATCGAGCGTGGTGGATGGCATGCGGCATCTGCCACCACATCCCGACGTCCGCCCCGGCATCGAGCTGCTCATCGAACACGGATTCCGCGTCGCAACCCTGACCAACTCCCCTCCCCGAGTCCTGACCGACCAGCTCCACAACGCAGGTATCGACGATCTCTTCTCGGACGCCCTGTCCGTCGATCCGGTCCGGCGTTTCAAGCCGCATCCGGCGACCTATCTCAGCTGCGCCGACCGGCTCGGTATCCCGATTGGCCGGATGCGCCTCGTGGCGGCGCACGACTGGGATGTGACCGGTGCGATCCGAAGCGGCGCAGTCGCCGCCTCCGTTGCCCGCCCCGGAATGCTCATCTCGGGTGCAAGCGAGACACCGGACATCGTCGGGTCCGATCTGATGGCCGTCGTACAGGCGATCGTGGAGGTCGACCGCGGATGAGGCGGCATCCCCGCGCCTCACTACGATCGGCATATGAGCGAGCACCTGACCACCACCCAACGCGGCTCCACCACGATCGTCACGATCGACGACGGCAAGGCCAACGCGCTCTCCGGCGCCCTGATCACCGGCTTGACCGGCACGATCGACACCGCAGTGTCCGACGGATCGACTGCCGTCGTCATCGCAGGCCGACCGGGTGTGTTCTCCGGTGGATTCGACCTCGGCGTGATGCGGTCTGGTGATGCTGCCGCCGTGGTCAACCTCGTGGCGGATGGCGGGGACCTCGTACGGCACCTGTTTGGGGCTCCGATACCCATCGTTGCTGCGTGTACCGGCCACGCGGTTGCCGCCGGAGCGCTTCTCCTGCTCGGATGCGATGTCCGGGTGGGCGCCGACGGTCCCTATCGACTGGGTCTCAACGAGGTCTCCATCGGTATGGTCCTCCCCGATTGGGCCGTCACCATTGCGGCCGAGCGGCTTCCGCGACCGGCCTACCAGCGCTCGGTGTTCAACGCTCGCCTGACCGGTCCACGCGATGCGGTCTCGGTCGGCTTCCTGGACCAGGTGGTGGCCCCCGACGAGGTGCTCGACGTCGCCGTCGAGGAAGCCGAGACGCTCGGCTCGTTGGAGTTGGGTGCCTATCGCGGGTCCGTTGATCGATTCCGCGGGCCGGTGCTCGGCCGTATGGCCGAGCAGATCGCAGCGGACCGAGCTCCCTTCGCCTGACCAATCGGGCCTCCGGCTGTGGCGTCTCGGCAGCCGGTTGCGCATCATGGAAGGGTGGAACCACGCCCCTATCGAATGGGACCGCCGAGTTGGCCGGCCGTGCTCGTTGCCGCTGCACTCGGCTTCAGCCTCGTCGTCGTGTTCGGCAACACGAGCCCGTCGCCGACACCCACGACCGAGATCACCGCACCTCCCCTTGCAGCGTCGGACGTCACGACGACGGATCCGCCCTCACGCGTTTCGCCGTTGCGTGTCGTCGGCTTCCCGACCAAACCCCCCGGCTGGGTCGAACTCGATCCCGGTCCGCTCGTTTCACGAATGGGCCACACCGTTGCGTGGACGGGTGAGGCGATGTTGGTGTGGGGCGGTCGATCAATGCTGCACGAGTACCGCGGCGGCGGTTCGTATCGGCCCGACGCAGGCGACGCACCATCGTGGACGTTTCTTGCACCTGCGCCAATCGGAGGTCCTGCCGGGGCGACTGCCTGGACTGGGACCGCAATGTTCGTCACGGCGTCGGGCGCGGCGTGGTACGAGGCATCGTCAGACCGCTGGACGGCGGTCAACGACCACAGGCTCGACACCGTCGTCCCTGTCGCTGCGTCCTGGACCGGCGACCAGCTGTTGGTGCTCCCTGAAGCCCGCGCTACCAACGAACCGGGGCCCCTCTACGGTCTCGACGCACCGCCGGCGCCCACCTGCTGCCGGAGCCTCGCAACGCCGCCGTTCGCAGCAGATCACGGATCGATGCACCACATCGGCGACGACGTGGTCTTCATCGGCGGACACACGGCCAGACAGGGCGAACCCCCGACCTTCGCCAGTTATCGACCCTCGAGTGACTCCTGGACCTTGCTCGAATCGCCGCCCCTGACGAGCACAGCGGGCCTCACTGCGACGTGGACCGGCGACACCTTGATCGCCATCGACACTGCCCTCGAAACGGCCGCCTGGACGCCGGCCTCGGGCTGGCAACCCTTGGCGCCGTTGCCGTTCGACGCCATTGGGTGCTACCCACGTTCGATCGCGTTCGCCGGGTCGACCTTCGTATGGCACTGTCGCAATGCCGCCTGGCTCGATCTCGATTCGAGGACCTGGATCGACATTGCGACGCCGGACCTTCCGTCGCACACGGTCTCGACGACGTGCGAACCACTTGCGACGGAGTCGTCCATCCTGCTGTGGTGCGGCAACGGCGACGGTAGCCCGCCGTTGCTGTTCGAGGCGCTCACGGTCGGCCCCGCCGGTGAGCATGGCGACCCTGATCTCTAGCTGCGCAACACGTCGCTCAGTCCGCGATCGCCGGAATGAGCACATCCATCGACAGTGCGGGGCGATAGCCGAGGCGTTCGTAGAAACCGTTGCGCCGAGTCTCGAGCGACGGTACGAGGATGATCTGCTCGGCACCTCTGGCTGCGGCCTCGGCTTCGAGTTCCCGCATCATGGCGGTTCCAAGGCCCCGACGACGGTGCGACTCGGCGGTGTACATGTCGGACACATAGGCAATGCGACCGAGGCCGACGACGACTTGACCCTTGGCGACGGCTCGGCCGCCATCGTCGATGCAGAAGTCTGCGAGATTCGGATCCGAGATCGCGGCAGGGGCGGCCGGGTTGTCTGGCCCCATCAGGTTGACCGCCACGACGTCGCGCTCGGTCTCGACCGGTCGTACGTCGGTGGCTCGTTCGCCGGCTTCGTCGATGCCGAGTGACCGCTCCATCACCACGTTCCGCCACGCCACGGTGTAGTCGAGCTGATCAGCGAGCTGGTCACGATTCGACTCGGAGACGCCAAACAGGTTGACGACGTGTTCAGTCCGATCGCCGAATTGCCTGCGAGCTGCTCCAAGGGCAGCGTCGGGATCCTCCGGCCCAACGAAGACCTCGGTTCGATACCGAAAGGAGCGAGGCCATGGATGTTCGAGGTCGCGCCGATGAGTGATGATCCGTCCACCCGGGAGATCCATCGTCTCCGCGCCTTCCTCGACCATGAACTTGTGGGTGACGGCGTCCGCAAAGGCCCAATAGAGGCCAAAATCGCGGGGCTCGGACATGGTTTTCGCGCCTATCTGCCGGGGTTTTCCATGCTCAACCCTATCGGATTTCGCGACTTCTGACCCGTATGGGGTCAGGCCGAGAAGAAATCGTTAAGACCACTACAAGTAGTGAGAAAAACGCTCAACGCAGCCAAGAAGGTACCCGATAATCGCCTGGGGCGTTCACCAAGTGGCCGAGATATGAAGGGGTTGGCCAGACTGTGAAACTCTCACGACTAGTGGTCCGGATGTCAGCGCTAGGCATCGCGGCCCTCATCGCGCTTCCGTTTGTGTTCGAGCAAGTCGACGCATTCGGAAACGCCGCTGATGTCGATCAGTTCCCTGCGAAGGTAGAGGCGGTCGACCGTCCGGCGTTCGCCGGCGAATCGACCGACAACGACAAGCCGCTCGCTGCGGCCCCCGCCGACACCAAGGCGGCCAAGGAAACGTCGAGCGCGACACCGACCGAAGCGGCTGCGCCGCAGAACGAATTCTCGTATGCCGCAACCACGAGCGACTGGGGTGTCGATCCCAAGACGCTGCTGAAGGATGCCAGCGCGTCGGTCGTTCTCGAAGGTCAGCTCGCCCGGCGCCAGAGTGATCCGGCTCCACGGTGGAGCACCGCCAAGATCGTTCCCGACAAGTCCGGTCGGCACGAGTTCACCCTCGACTGGGCCGGCGACGGCAATCTGAAGATCGCGCTGTACGAGGCCAAGACTCGTAAGCAGGTCGCCGCGAACAAGAAGAAGGATCATCCGAAGGAGATCTCCGCCAAGCTGGCCAAGGGCACGGATTACCGGCTCGTGGTGTGGGCCAGCAGCGGCAAGGGATCCTTTGTCGTGATCGAGAGCTCGGCGCCGACGCTTGCCGAGGAGAAGGCACCGACGACGACCAAGGCGCCGAAAGCGACCACGACTACCACCAAGCCGCCGAAGACCACGACAACGACCACGACCACCACACAGGCGCCCAAGAAGCAGCCGCCGGCGTCGCGACCCGGTGGAATGCTGGTCGGCGTGTTCGCTGATGACCCGGCGAAGTCCGAACAGGAAGCCGGCGGAGCGTGGGACGGCATCCGCTGGTACGTGCCCGGCGACTTCGGGACGACGCTGCCCAACAAGGTCGTGTCGTGGCTGAATCGCGGGACCGTCGTCCACCTCTCCTACAAGTCTGCCGTCCCGATGAACGACAACGATCGGTCTCGCCTTGCGACGCTGCTCTCGAACGTGCCCGACGGCGGCGGTGAGCTCTGGCTGACCTTCTGGCACGAACCCGAGAACGACTCGTTCTCAGCGGCCAATTGGGGCAAGGTGCAGAGGAACCTGGTCGCCGCCGTGAACAAGGCCAACAAGAGCCGGTCGGTCGACATCGTGCCGGTCTTCACCCTGATGGGTTGGGGCCTCGGCGGCAACACGAGCAACATCGAGTACCTCAATGCGATCGACGACATCTCCCGCAGCGACGGCATCGTCATGATCGATCCGTACGACTGGCCCTCGACGAAGGGGCAGGGAACCGTCGATCTGTTCGACGACTACACCAAGGACGTGGTGAAGTCGCTCAAGAACCGAGGTTGGGCGTGGGGTATCGCCGAGACCGGCACGGCGCTCACGGGCAACCAGCGCACGCAGTGGATCCTCCGCAACGTGCAAGACGCATACAACAACGGTGCGGTGGCGTTCTGGTACTTCAACAAGGACAAGCCGAACGAGGCGGACAACCGGTACTGGAAGTCCGAGCCGGCAGGGCTCGCCGCGCTGCGGTCGTGGACGCCCAACTAACGCTGGATCACTTCTCTCGACAACTGGGCCCCTGCTGGTGCGGGGGCCCAGTTGCGTTCGGGGAACCCGGTTGCCACCGAGGTTCGATCCACTGCTTCGAGCCAAGACCGTAGCGAACGCCACCGCCGTACCTGGGCCTTGACCACTGGTAATTACCGCTGGTAATCTCGAATGATGAGCAAGGCGCTCAGGTCCGGGACCACCGCCGATCAGTTTGTGGAGACTGCGCTCGACCTCATTGCCGAAACCGGCGGTTCCATCGACGTCAACCTCCGTGAGATCGCCCGCCGCATCGGATGCGCCCACACCAACCTCTACAACTACTTCCCGGACTATCCAGCGCTGCTCTGGGAGGCGTTTCACCGAGCCCTCGCCCGCTACGCCGACTGGCTCACCGAGGGCCTCGACGAGTCCCTCACGCCGCCCGAGTATCTCCGTGTAGCGATCACCAACCTCGCCACATTCCCGCAGACGAACCCCGGTCTCTACCGGTTCATTGCGTCCGACCCAATGCCAACCGACGACGTTCCAGACGACATCCTCGAGACCGTCGGCCGCATGAAGACGTGGCTCGGCCGAGTGATTCTGTCCGGTGCGGAATCCGCAATCCGGCCGGACCAGGCTGCTGCAATCGCCGACGTCGTCCTGGCGTACGTCGACGGCGAGACGCTGAACCTCATCAACGACCGGCTCGTCCCCGGCGAGGACATCGCAGCACGCATCGTCGACAACGCGCTGCGATTGCACCGACTCCTCGTCGCCGACGCTCAACCGACCAGTACCGATGACGAGTTGGAATCCGCCAGATCGTCGTACCCAACACTCGATATCTCCATCGAACACCAAGGAGGTTGACATGGCTCTCGCGTGGGGGCTGGTACTGATCGCCTTGTCCTTGCTGTGCTGGGGTGGCCAGACGATCGCCTGGTTTGCCCCGAACACCGCCGAACGACTGGCGCTGACTGAGGCCGAGAACACCGTTGAACCTGCGTTCTATGCCGACGTCCGGGGTGAAGCCTTGTGGGACGCGCTCACCCTCTGGGTCCTCCTCGTCGCCGGCGTCCTGCTCATCGCCGACAGCACGGCTTGGCCGTACTTCGGGCTGATCGGCGGGGCCGTCTATGTGTACTTCGCCGGCCGTGGCGTGCTGACCCGCCGAGCCATGGAACGTCGCGGGCTCAGGATCGGTACCCCGAGCGGCGTGACGACCGCCTATGCGATGCTGTCGATCTGGGGCATCGCGGGCCTCATCACGGTGTTCGCCGCTGTGATTGCGTTGTGATGATGGAAGTCACGCTGCTCACATGGTTGGTTGCCCTCGGAGGATTGGGTCTGATCCTGCTTCTTGGCGGTCTCCAATTCGTGGCCCTCGTTCGCCCCCGCAGCGAGTGGACGATCGAGAACGTCTACGGCGGGAGCCCCGAAGGGACCGACCCAACGGCGTACTTCGCGTTCAACCAGGGGTACGCCTGGGCCGACCCGATCTTCTGGGCGCCGCTTCAGATTGCCGGGAGTATCGGCATGCTGCTCGGTGAACGATGGGGGTTCCTGCTCGCCCTGATCGCGTCGGTTCCGTTCTGGTACACCTCGATCCCGATCCTCATCTGGGACCGCGACATGGGATTCCGCGAGAACACCTTCAACTACTGGGTGGTGATCTGGGGGATGTGGCCGGCGTTTGGCGTCGTAGCCGGTGCGTACTGCTTCGTCCGGCTGCTCGGCTAGCGGACGCCGGGAGAGGACCGCGCATGCGCACCCAATTGATGATCATGCTGATCGTCGTCTTGATCGCCGCCGGTTGTCTCGGTGTACTGATCGCGTTGATCGTCTGGCTCGATTGGCTCGGCGGCATTGCGGTCGGACTCAGCATTGCCCTCGCGGTCGTAACGGCATACGTCCTGGTACTCAAGCCATGGCACATGCAATGGGGTGCCACCGACGAGGAGGCGACCCGGGCGATGCCGGGTGACGGTCTGATCCCCGGTGCAGGACAGGCCACGAGGGCGATCACGATCGACGCCGACCCGGACCGAGTGTGGCCGTGGCTCGTGCAGCTCGGCTATGGCAAAGCCGGTTGGTACAGCTACGACTGGATCGACAACGACTTCAAGGCCAGCGCCGACCGAATCCTGCCTGAACACCAAACCCTGGCTCCCGGTGACAAGATCCTGATGATGCCGGCGATGGGGTTCGTGGTGGAGGCAGTCGACGAGCCCCACGCCATCGTCAGCGTGCTCGAGGACGGATCGACCAGCTGGTGCCTCGGCCTCTACCCGACCGGTACGGGAGCGACCCGCCTGATCAGCCGCTGGCGGCCGAAGTTCGATATGACACCGGCAACGTTCGTCCTCACGATGCTGTCCGAACCGGGCACGTTCGTCATGGAACAAAAGATGCTGCGGACCATTCGCGATCGTGTCGAGAGCACCGTCTCCTGACTCACCGTTGCGCGATCAGCATGGATTCACCTAGCGTCGAGTCCATGAGTGATCAGAAGCGCCGGTCCATCATCGGCATCACAGCCAGCATCGCAATTGGAGCTCTCGTCATCCTCGCAGGCAGCGACGGGAGCACGCAGGCAGGCTCGATCGCCGTCTTTGCGATCTGCGGTGCACTCGCCTACCTGATCAACTGGATCGTGTTCATTCCGTCGAACGCCGCCAAGACGGAGATGTACTACGACCTCACCGGCAGCACCACGTACATCACGGTCACGGTGGTCGCGCTCTTACTGAGTTCCGACCTCGATGCACGGGCGATCATCGTCGGCGCAATGGTGGTGGTGTGGGCGCTTCGCCTCGGCTCGTTCCTGTTCCGACGCATCCGCAAGGACGGCAAGGACGGCCGCTTCGATCAGATCAAGACGGACGCGTTGCGCTTCTTCATGGCATGGTCGCTGCAGGGGTTGTGGGTGCTGCTGACCATGGCCGCCGCACTGGCGATCATCACCGGCACCGAGCGACAGTCGCTCGGCGTCGTCGGCGTGCTCGGCATCCTGGTGTGGGTTGCGGGATTTGCGATCGAGGTCGTGGCCGACCGGCAGAAGTCCGAGTTCAAGACGGACTCCGCGAACGCCGGGCGCTTCATCACGACCGGCCTGTGGGCGTGGTCTCGCCACCCCAACTACTTCGGCGAGATCGTCCTGTGGACGGGTATTGCGATCATGGCGCTGCCGGTGCTGTCCGGCTGGCGATGGGTCACGCTGATCTCCCCCGTGTTCGTCACGGTGCTGCTCACTCGGGTGAGCGGACTGCCGATGCTGGAGCGGCGCGCCCAGGAACGCTGGGGGGACGAGCCAGCCTTCCAGGACTACACCGCGAACACCCCGGTGTTGATCCCGCGCCCGCCTCGACGCTGACCGCTCTCCACCCGGAGGTGACCGCCCGTCACCTCATCCGACCGGTTCGATGCGCGCACTGCGTCGTCACTCGGTTGTTGGCCGGACGTGCGGCGACGCGTGGCAAGGATCCCAACATGCGCAAGCGACCCGCACAGCCCCTGCGCGCTGTCGCCAATGGCGGCGACGTTGTCTAGGGACTACGATCATTAGCTCGTAAGCTACTGGCATTAGTTAGGACACACCATGGAGACACACCATCTCGATGTGGCGGGCGGCACGATCGCATTCGACGACACCGGGGGCTCGGGCCGCCTCGTGGTGATGCTCCCGGGCGCCGGTGACATCCGAAGCGAGTATCGATTCCTGGCTGACGAGCTCGTCGCGGCCGGTACCCGAGTTGTGACCACCGACCTGCGAGGACACGGAGACTCCTCTCCGGACTGGCAGAGCTACGGGATGGCCGAGACGGCGGCAGATCTCATTGCGTTGCTGGATCACCTGGACTCCGGACCGGCGACGATCGTTGCGACCTCGTTTGCACCGGCCGCATCACTCTGGGCGGCGGCCGACCGGCGGGATCTGTTCGGCAGTGTCGTCCTCATCAGTGCCCACCTCGAGGCCGCTCCAGCCTGGCAGCGCCTCCCCCTCGGGCTGATGCTGCGCGGACCACTCGCCGGCAAGCTGTGGGCCGGCCAGTTCCGCAAGTGGCATCCCTCGTCACCGCCGTCCGATCTCGACGACCACGCCGCCACGCTGGCAGCAATGATGGCAAACCCCGCTCGCAGGCGAGCTGTTCGAGAGACGCTCACGGCCGATCGCGACGGTTTGGCGGAACGGATTGTTCGCGTCGACCTCCCAACGCTCGTTGTCATGGGCGGGGCCGATTCCCACTTCAAGGATCCGGCTGCGGAGGGCTCGTCGATCGGAGCGAGGACCGGCGGCCACGTGGTCATCGTTCCCGGAGCCGGCCACTACCCCCACGTCGAGTTTCCCGATCAAGTCGGTGCAGCCATTTCCGGCTTCCTCAGCGAAACCGCGCTGTGATCACCCGCAGGCGCCTCACGAAGGACGCGGTTGTCGACGCGGCCGTCGCAGTCGTCGATGCGGAGGGGGTCGGAGAGCTGACGCTCAGCCGGGTCGCTCGGGCACTCAGGATCAAGCCTCCATCGCTGTACAACCACGTGGACGGCCTCGATGCCCTCCGCCGGGAAGTCGCTCTCAGAGCGATTGCCGATCTCGGCCACAGACTCGGGGAGGCCGCCATGGGTCGGGCGGGCCGAGAGGCCCTGCATGCGATCGCCGCCGAGTTCCGCACGTACGCAAACGCGCACCCCGGCCTGTATGAGCTCTCGGCGCGGGCCCGACCGGACGACGCCGAGTATGCAGCAGCGTCGATGCGGCCTGTTGAGCCGGTTCTCGCCATTCTCCGCAGCTACGACCTCGAAGGCGAAGCGGCGATCCATGCGGCGCGGGGGCTGCGATCCGCCCTCCACGGATTTGTTTCACTCGAGAATCTCGGCGGATTCGGCCTCGATGTCGACGTCGAAGCCTCCTTCACGTGGCTCGTTGAGCAGTTCGCCACCAGCATCGAGTTGGCGGCTGCGAGGTGACACCCGGGCGCGCCCGTGCGCCGTAGCTGAGGTTCGGAGGAGCGGTACGCTTCCGACGAAGGAGGCAACGGCCATGACCGGCATCGCTCACGCCATCATTGCGATCGTTCAGCTCTCGCTCGGTGTGTACGGCACCGTGCGAGCCAGACGCAAGCCGGGTCTCGCCATCGTGCTTGTCGTCGCCGTGGTGTTCGGCCTCGCCTACGACAATGTCGTGCTGGCCCTTGGTGCCGTCGTCGATGCGGGCCCGCTCCTCGAGGCGTTGAACGCTCCCCGGTATTGGGTGCACGGCCTCCTCACGCCCACGACAATGTGGGCTGCGTTCGCGGCACTCGCAATGGCTGGTCACCCTACCGGGACATCCCGGGCCTGGCGCGGCGTGATCACATCGCTGACGGCTGCAATGGCGGCGCTCGGAGCGTGGATCGACGTCGTTGGCCTCGACCTCGAACCGGCGACCGAACAGGGAATCACCCGGTACGTCAACTCGTTCGAGCCAGTCTCGGGGCCCCCGATCGCATCGGTCGTGACGATCGTGGTGGTTCTGGTCATCGGCATCCGGCTCTGGCGCGACCACGACTGGCCGTGGCTGGCCGCCGGCGCATCGATCATGTTCGTCACGGCTGCGGTTCCCGGGCCGATCCTGTTGCTCCAGAGTGTCGGTGAAGTCGCGTTCGCAGCCGGCCTCGTGACCGCCCTCACACACGACTGGCATTCGATCGACGAAGGTGAGGTCGTCGCTCACCCATTCGACGAACGAGCGGCGTAGCAGTCACCCGCCGAGCTCCAACCTGACGGCCTCGACCAGGCTCCCCGAGCATCGGGCGTCGCCTCGCGTCGTTCGTCATCCGTCCTCTCGCTGCGGGTGCCCAACGGGTATGAGATACAACGGCTCGTGATCGGCCGGCAGCGACAGAACACGCTGCACGTCGGCATCGTCGAACGCGCCGACGGGGACTGCACCGAGATCGAGGGCGACGGCCTGGAGGAGGAGGTTCTGGGCGGCGTGGCCGGCTTCCAGCGTCATGTAGCGTCCCGCACGATCTCCGTACTTGGCGGCGGTACGTGCCTCGACGGCCGTGATCACGAACACCGCGGCGGCCTCGGCGACGGCCACCTGATCCAACGCCGCAGCTGAGAGTTCCGACCGCAGGTCACCTTCGACCATACGTTTGAGCCGGTGCCCCTCTGGGACGTAGTGGTACACACCGGTCCGATCGACGACATACACCTCGAGGGGGTAGAGCGCCCCGGCCGATGGCGCCGCACGCTTCCCCGAAGCCGAGGTCTCACCTTGGGTCGCCCACAACAGCTGCGACAGCGCGGTTGGATCGAGGGGACGGTCTGCGTACTCACGGATCGACCGACGTGCGCCGATGACCTCTTCGAGACTTCGGCTTCCAATCTCATCCGGTGCCGGGAGGTTGATCTCGGGGCGTGACTGCACGGCTCTCACCGTCGACGATTCGGTCCCCGTCGCCCCGCAGGCGGTGACAAGCAGAACCAGCAGGAGCAGGATCAGTCGACGCATCGCACCCTCCACCATGCTCCTCCAGCGTATCGCTCCACACCTGCGGCTCCCAGGGTCCGGCACGAACGGATGTTGACACACGGTGCCGTCAGTCCTCTGGACCTGCTCGACCGACCGTCATACGTTGGAGTGTGGAGCGAGCGGGAGGTCCGTATGCGTAGATCGACACGCCACCTGGTGTTCCTCGGGGTGGTCGTCTGCTTGGTGATGGGACTCGTGGCACCGAGTTCGGCCCTCATGACGAAGTGGGACACCATCGCCGTCGCCAAGACCTGGGGAGGCGTCAACGTGGAGTCGGGCCCGGACGACGGTGCCGTTTCGTCCGTGACGCCGAGCAACGGCTATCCGCTCCAGGAGTCCGCCGTCGCCGTCACGGAACTCACGAGCAGCATGGTCGACGATCCGCGTCGCATTCGGCTCGTTGTCGACCTGCTCCACAACGACTTCCTCGACATCCGGGTCAACGGCACAGTGGCGGTGTCGTGCACGACCCTCCGGACCGGATTCAGAGAAGTCTTCGTCGAGTTCCTGGAGGACGAGCCGCTGCCGTATCGAGTCATGGCCTACAACCGGATGGAACGCGGCCGCTGCGACCGAGCCGTCGTGACCGTTCGAGTCGAAGGTCCCGTCGCAACCCACATGTATGAGATGCGGACGCGCATCCAAGTACGCCACCAGGCTGAGTAGCCGTCGCCGGGCCGGGACTCATCTCTCCAGCCGACGTCCGCCCGGCGGGGGCGAGCAGCCGTCGTAGCATGGGCCGACGCCCTCGTTCGACACGAGTAGGACCGGTCTCGGTCCCTTCGAGTTGGCGGGGGGCGACGTGCGATGGAGAAGGAGCAGCCGTGTCGTTCGATGTCGATCAGGTACACGCCGAGTTGACTCTCGACGAGAAGGCGGCGCTCACGAGCGGTTCCGACTTCTGGTGGACGTACCCCGTGGAACGACTTGGTGTGCCCGCAATCATGGTCGCCGATGGGCCCCACGGACTGCGAGTCCAACCCGGGAGGGGCGACCACGCCGGCATCGGCGGCAGCCTGCCGGCAACATGCTTCCCAACTGCTTCGGCGATCGCCAGTACGTGGAACCCCGCGCTCATCCGTTCTATCGGCGAAGCGCTGGCGCAGGAGGCACGGGCGAGCCGCCTGTCGGTGATCCTCGGACCCGGGATCAACCTGAAACGTTCGCCGCTCTGTGGACGGAACTTCGAGTACTTCTCCGAGGATCCCTATCTGACCGGCGAACTCGCGGTCGCCATGGTCGACGGCATTCAGTCCCGCGGTGTCGGAACGTCCATCAAGCACTTTGCGGCCAACAACCAGGAGCACGATCGACTCCGCGTTGACGCCCAGGTGGACGAGCGCACGCTTCGAGAGATCTACCTGGCTGCGTTCGAGCGTGTGGTCACCACCGCGGCGCCGTGGACGGTCATGTGCGCCTACAACAAGGTCAACGGGCTGTCGGCGTCGGAGAACCCATGGCTCTTGACCTCCGTGCTGCGTGACGAGTGGGGTTTCGACGGGCTCGTCGTGTCGGACTGGGGTGCGGTGTACCACCGGGTGCCGGCTCTCGAAGCCGGTCTCGATCTGGAGATGCCGCCGAAGCTGGGGCGGTCTCCTCGAGAGGTCGCGGCGGCGGTGCGAGCCGGTCAGGTACCCAAAGGGCTGCTCGATCAGCGGGTTCGTAACGTCCTCGAACTCGTCCGCAAAGGTACGCCGACACTCGACATCGACGAAGACTTCGACGTGGCAGGGCACCATGCACTGGCGCGCCGTGCAGCCGCAGAGTCCGTGGTGTTGCTGCAGAACACCAACCGACTCCTCCCCCTGCGGCCCGAGACTTCGGTAGCTCTGATCGGTGAGTTCGCCCGGACGCCCCGGTACCAGGGCGCCGGGTCCTCTGAGGTCAACCCGATCCGGATCGAGAACCTGATCGACGAGCTCACAGCGCTGCACGGCGACGTGCAGTTCGCAGCCGGATTCGACATCGACGAGGAATCGGACGACGACGCCTTGTTGAACGAGGCCGTCGCGACGGCACAGGCAGCCGACACGGTGGTGATGGTGATCGGCCTGCCCGGGTCGTATGAGACCGAGGGTCTCGACCGGTCTCACATGCGTCTGCCGGCCAACCAACTCGCCGCCCTTGCGGCTATTGCCGACGTGAATCCCAACCTCGTCGTCGTGCTGGTGAATGGCGCCACTGTCGAATTGGATCCGGTCCTGGAGCACTCCGCTGCACTGGTCGAGGCCTGGCTCGGCGGGCAAGCGGCCGCCGGCGGGATCGCCGACGTGCTCACCGGTCAGGTCAATCCGTCGGGTCGGTTGGCCGAGACCTTCCCTCACCGCCTCGAAGACAACTCGTCGTATCTGAACTTCCCCGGCGACTCACACGTCGTTCGTTACGGCGAGGGCCTTTACGTCGGCTACCGCGGCTACGACAAGTGCAACCAGGATGTCACCTTCCCCTTCGGGTTTGGACTGTCTTACACCACCTTCGAAGTCGACGATCTCGTCATCGAACTCACGGGCCGCGTCGGCGATGGGAGCCTCGCTGCGGCGGTGTCCGTATCCGTCGCCAACACCGGCGGGGTTGCGGGTGCCCACGTCGTGCAGGTGTACGTGCGGGATCCGGAGTCGAGCGTGCACCGGCCGGTTCGTGAGCTCAAGGGGTTCACGCGGGTCGAGTTGCAGCCGGGCGAGAGCCGCAGGATCCAGATCGATCTCGACCAGCGGGCCTTCTCCTTCTGGTCGGAAGTCCACAACCAGTGGGTAGTCGAGGAGGGCGAGTTCGTCATCGAGGTCGGCCACCACTCACGGGACCTACCGCTCGCCACCACCGTCTTCGTCACCGCCCCGTCGCTGCGGCTGCCACTCACCGCAGACTCGACGCTCGCCGAGTGGATCGCGGACCCAATCGGTCGGGAGCTCCTCATCGAAGCGGCTGATGCGCCACCTGAGACGCTCCAGGACCCCGACCTCGTGCGCGTCGCGGGGACCATGCCGATGGCGACCATCGCTGCGTTCGGTGGCGGCGCTCCCGACCACGAGACGCTCGGTCGCCTCGTTGCTGTCTGGCAAGAACGATCCGCGGCTGAGAAGGACGATCCGCTGGACATGGGTACTTGCTGATTGCCGACGCCGTCTTCTCGACTACGTCGGACCCCATGAGACGCTCCCTTCTCGCGAGTCGGCCACAGTTGGACCGCAACTGAGGCCGGATGCCCTTGGATTCAGTGCCCGCTCGGGAAGTCGATCTCCTCGTTGCGGGGCACCACCTTGCTCCGAATCGACAAGCCCCACAAGAGGACAACGAACGAGAAGAGGCTGAAGAGGACGAAGGGGCCTTGGGGACGCCAGTTGTCGAAGAGCTGCCCGCCGACACCGGTTGCCGTCATCACCCCGACCGCTCCGCAGAAGCTGAAGACCCCGATCACGCTGCCGCGAATGTCCCGGGGTGCCTGCTGTGCGATCAACACGCCGCTGGCGATGAGGCCACTGATCTCGCCGAGACCGATCAAGGTGGCGCTCAGGTAGATCATCCCGCCGAGCGGGTCATCCACGAGGATGGTCGACCCGTAGCCGACCCCAGATATCGCTAGAGCAATCAGCACGTTGGTGACACGATTGAGGCGGTCGGCCATCACGCCGAAGAGCGGCGCTGAGAGCAGCACGATGCCTTGCGAGATGCCGATGACGGCACCGCCGGCGGCGAGAGCCTCTGCCGTCGACAATCCCGCTTCGGTCGTGCCGTACGTCGTCACCCACAGGGTGAAGAACGTCCCGACGACGGCGAAGTCGCCTCGGGACACGAATGCGGCGGCGTACGCCAACGCCACTCCCGGATCTCTCGCCGCGAAAACCCCCTCGCGGACCCGGACCTGCCAGGGCTTCTTCTGTTCCTTCTGTAGCTGAGTCCGGCCCTTGAGGCCGGCCCAGAGCACGATCGCCGTGACGAGCCCGACCGCAGCGGCGATCAGATACGTTCGTCGAGCTGCCTCGATGGCGGAGCTGCCACCGCCCTCGAAGATGTCGGGAAGGCGGAGCAAGACGAACACGGTGATCAGTGCGCCAAGGCCGTTGCCGACACCACCGATGCCCGTTCCTTTGCCGCGATCCTCGTCGACGACGTAGTCAGCGATCACTGTGGCCAGCATCGTGGTGACCGCCGCCGCACCCACGGCGAAGACTCCCCGATAGAGGTAGAGCGTGAGGACGGAGTCGACGGTTGCGGTGAGGTAGAGACCGAGCCCCATCAACAGGAATCCCGCTCCGAAGACGACCCGTCGACCCAGCCGATCGGAGAGCACGCCCCAGACGCCGATCGAGGCGAGGATGACGATCTCGGCGAACAACGCAACGTTGCCGCTGAGGACACCTTGCTCTGACTCAGCGATACCGAGGAGCTCGGTGAGCACAAAGGGCTGGGCTTGCGGTGCGAACGTGAAGAGGATCAACGACGTGACCGAAGCGAAGTAGTAGACGAGGATGTGCCGCTTCGTTGTGCCCAGCGTCAGCCGCAACGGGCCGAGCTTCTCCCCGGCCTGTGTCGTCTCCCCAGTCACGTCTCCGCCTCCCCTGTCTCTCCCATTCCTGGTCCGGTGACAACATGGAACACCGGAACAGCTCCCCCAGGCGATGCAGAGATCGTGCGCGCCCGTGCTGCGACCCTACGCATGTGACAAACACAATGAGTAGTCAACGATCGGTCAGCGTGCTCCCCCGGACACCGGAGCTCTCGATCAACGCCAGCGCTTCAAGCGGACAAGCAGTGGGACCACATGAGGCTGATCTCCCATATGCAACGCTCGAAGCCCGAGTGATGATGGAACCGAGAAGGATGCTGCGGAGCAGAGGCGGAACATGCACCGAACCGGCCAGCACTTCGAGCGTGTGAGTCGTCGGGTGTGCGGACGACCAGCGCGACGAGTGCGAGCTCGCAGGGTTTGTGAGGCCCAATCGGCGGAACCAGCGGGTACCGGAGATCCGTTGACAAGGAGATGAGCATGCGAACGCTCCGGTTGCTCGTCTGGCTCGTCGTCGCGGCGGTGATTGGTGCCGCTTGTAGCTCCGGCGGAGATTCGACCACGTTGATCTCGCCGCGAGGACCCGAGACCTCCATCGGTACGGGTGCTCCCAACACGAGCGAGACCCAAGCTGCAAACGACCCACCTCCGGCAGCCTCGGGAAACTCAACCCCAGTTCCGGCCTACTTGGTCTACGGCTGGGAAGGGGTGACTCGGGTTCAGGGCGAGATGTCGGAGCAGGTCGTCTCCGAACCGGTGCTGTGGGCAACCGAGGACGGTGCGGGGGGCATCGTGTTCGAGTCCGTTGCTGCGGAGCCGGGCTGGGCCTGGCTCGCCGCCGGCGCCAATCATCCGAAGGACATCGCCGCAGGCGGCGGGACCGTCTTCCTCATCGACGGCAGACCCACCGTGCTGGTGTCGCGGACCTTCGACGACATGACCCGCTGCGAAGAGGATGGGTACTTGACCGAGGAGCTCTCCATCCGCGACCTGGCCAGCGGCGACGAACGGTTCTTCATGTGCCACGCACTCGGACCGGACAACGAGGACCGGTTCACCTCATTCGGAGGCGGCCTGTTCTCGGTGGTGAAGTCGTGGTGGATGGTTGGATCGGGTACCAGCGGCGTGCAGTTCTATGACCTCAACGGCGAGGAAGTCGGTCTCGAGCACAACCCGTTTGCCGAGTCGTGTCATCCGTGCCGGGCGCACGCACAGCTGTCTCCGGATGGCGCACTCTTGGCGTATTCGCTCTGGCCAACCGCCTTCGCCAATCAGCCCGAACCACCCGACGGTGACTACGACCGAGCCTTTCGGGATTGGTACGAACAGGCGCAACACATCCCGACGGCGATCGTGGTCATGGATGTCGCGACCGGCGCAGAGGTGTTCCGAACCGAGCTTGGTGCCGACGTTGCGCTGACCGAGTTCGACGGCCGGATGGTGACCGTGACCACTACCACGGGCCGCCACCTGTTCGCGATCGAGAGCGGGGAGACGTTCAGTGCCCCGCCCGCGCAGAGCACACCTGCGCCATTCTGGACCGTGCTCCTCGCCTCGCTCGACAACACCACCATGGATTACGACGCAGCACAACGAGCGGCCGGCGAACTCGCTGCTGAGCATGGCGCCGAGACCGGTGTGCTGTGGTCGGACGGCTACTCCTCTCTGAATCCCGGTTTCTGGGCGGTGTTCACGGGCCACTTCTCGACCCAGGATGCCGCCCTCGCTCGTTGCGAAGCGCTCGACATCGATTGCTACCCCAGGTATGTGGCGAACGCATCCGTCGCTGGACCGAGCCACTACCGCTACGGCGACGACGGGCTGTACCGCGTCGCAGCGGGAACCGAGACGCAACTCGAGGTCCAGCCCGTCGTGTGGGCCGCGGATGACCTGATGGGTGGGGTCATGTACCGGCTCCACTGGCAGCTTGACCCGGAGACGACGTACTGGCTGAGGGCTGACAAGTCGCGAGAGGCGCTGGGCTACCACCCCCAGTTCGTCGCGGCCATCGATGACGAACCGACTGCGGTGACGTTCGGCTCCGCATCGGATGAGGAACTCGACATGTTGCTGGTTGACATCCGCTCGGGTTCTCAGGCGAGAGTGCCCAACATCGGCTTCGGCGGGGACGGCTGGAGCTATCCACGATCCCACGGGGAAGGGCTGTTCGTCGGAGTCGACGGTGTTGCAGTTGGGTGCGGCTACTCAGATACGGTCCTCTCGTTCTGGGACAGCGACGGGACCCGCGTTGACCACCCGCACAACCCGATCCCCGAGCCGTGCGGTCCCTGTGAGCTGAGCGCAGCGCTGTCCCCGGACGGCCATCTCCTGGCCTACAGTCATCGCGCCGACTCCCCCTCCGATTACCACGGACGCCTGACATGTGAGGAACGCGACGACTGGTGGGAGGAAACCCAGGAGATCCTTGCCAGAGTTGTCGTGCTCGACCTCGCCACGGGCGATGAGGTGTTTCAGGTGATGGCCCCCGCTCGGGCATCGGTCGTCGACTTCGATGGCCGGTTCATCGTGGTGGAGCAAGAAGATTGGCTGAATTCGGAGACCGTCAGCATCGTCCATGACACTTGGGGAGTGCGGCAGCCGATCGAGGTGAACGGCGGTGTAGCGCTGATTCGCTAGCGGCCCGACCGTGTGTCTCGTCCGGCTCGCTGAGTAGCCGTTCTGCCATTCGTGGCGCAGTGCGGGTCGACGGTGCGAGTCCGGTCAGCGGCGTCATGGTTCACAACTGGAAGCTCAGGTGTGAACGATCGCACGTGCGCACGACTAGCTGGAGCCGTCAGACAGCGTGACCGCTAGCGGGTGGTCGTAGGCGAGTTGCTCACTGTTGGCCCAGAAGGTCACCAGGCGTCCATTGCCGGGAGCGTCTCACTCATCGCTCTGATCGACCGTCGCCTTGCGACTCGCTGCGCGCTGCTCTTCAACCTCCGCGCCTCGTCTCGGTGGCTCAAGGAGCCACGATGCGACCGCAACGGCAACCACCACAACGTAGCCCGCAACCACCGCACTCCAACCCAACGTGGTCGCATTGGCAGGACACTGAGACTTCTTTGGGAACGGAGGCTTGAGGTCGGCCGGGAAGAGATCGAGCTCAGGAAGCCAGCACTTGAGTGCAACGTATGCGATCGCCACCGCAACGGCCGCCGGTGTGACTGCGACGGCCATGAAAGGCATGTGGCGTCGGCGCACCGCAATCCAGATCGCCAGCCCGGTCAGGACCACGATCACCAACCAGTTGAGCCACCACTCGTTGTAAGGCACACAGGTCCCTCGCCGGCTTCCTCCCATCATCACGCAGCCGGGAGTCAGCGGCTAGGGGCCTCAGGCTGGCTGGTAGATGCGGTGCTCGAACCCTCTCCTAGTTGCCGGGACAAGCACCGATACAGAAGTCCGACGGCCCACTCAGCCAAGAGACAACCAGGATGAGGAGCACGATCAGTCCAACCACCACGACCCCGAAGATGACGTTCGAGTCGTCACGAGGAGGAGTCATGTCGTCCCTGTGCCAACCCATTTGACCGTACTTCCTAGAAGCCAACACATGCTTCGGGGCCTCCGCAGAAGCTCCACGGCAGCCTCAGCCCCAAGCTATCGAGGAAGAACACGAGCAAGAACACGACCAGCACCACCACGACCAACCAATCGATCCAGGTCGATTTCGGAGGAGGTGTGCTGCCTTTGTGACGTGCCATTCGCTACGCCTCCTCTACCCATCTTGTACCGCGTCGAGGCGTTCGGCTAGGTCCGCGCGCAACGAAAGCAACTCTGGCGCAGCCGACCGGCTGCACCACGCTCACATGAGGCCGATCCCCCATATCCACCGGAAGCAGTCCGCGTGATGATGGGACAAGAGGTGGATCATGGAACACCCGAGCGGAACCACCGCCCACAACTCCAAGAGCGTGACTGGACGTGCCGGGTGGTGGGGCGGAGTGGCGGAGAAAGAGGCGCGACGCATCGCGCTCATCAACGGAGGTGCGCTCCTGCTAATCATCGCCGTTGTCGCTGTCGTCATGGGGTACGTCAGGACCAGAGACACCGCGACACCACCAGTGCCCGAGTTCGCAACTGCCGACGCGACGGTGCTGTCCGTTGACAGCGACACGGAATGGGTTGAAGGGAGCAAGGGGTTCCTCGACCCGCAAACCTGGACACGGATCGTCGTGACCTGGACGACCGCAACCGGGGACGTGCGGCAACAGGAGTTCGAGTACTACGGCCGCCAGGTTGTCGAGGTCGGCGACACGGTCACCATCCACTACGACCCGAAACGACCCGAGTACGTCCACCGCCCTGACCTGCCGTAGATCGCACCGCAGATCTGTTGCGACTGCCGACCGCAAGCCGACGGTACCGCCACAACCCCCACCGCCGGCGCGACCGAACAAGCAACGAAGAGATGGGACGGGCCGAGGTACCGGGGGGCCAACGGGGCACGGGTACTGGACAAAGCGGCAGCGGAAGCTCTCGACGCGACATTCCGTGCGGCAGCCGCGGACTTTCCGCGGACTGTTCGCCCTTTTGAGGGGTGACAGCACCAGCTCTAACAACACGAAACCCCCGCCTGAGCAGGGGTGTCGTGTGGTGGGCGCTACTGGGATCGAACCAGTGACCTCTGCCGTGTGAAGGCAGCGCTCTCCCGCTGAGCTAAGCGCCCGGGAGCGGGCAGTGTAGCAACGCTTCCCGGGCGCTCTACTCGGAGTCGTCGCTCAGCGCGGCCGGTGCCGCGGCCGCTCGCAACTTGTGGTCGTCCCTCCCCCACTACCAACCCAGCACGCATCGAAGCCAGCCCCTCCAACGAGGGCATCGAAGCCGCGCTTGCCCTTCAACACGTCCTTGCCGGTGCCACCGACGATTCGATCATCGCCGCTGCTCCCGATCAGCAGATCCCGGCCTGGACCGCCGATGATCAGGTCGTCGCCACCCCGGCCGATCACGAGATCGGCTCCGCCGAGCGCGCAGATCACATCGTCGTGTTTGGTCCCGAAGATGACCTCGCCACGGTTCGTCCCGACGATCGTGCACGCCGGCGCCACACCAAGGGTCACCTCGACGGTCACCGCGGACCGCTCACAAGTGTCCGGGTCGGCGGTACGGCAGATTTCGTAGACGAACCGATCAGCTCCTTCGAAGTCGAGTGGGGCCTCGTAGCGAAACACACCCTGACGGGTGTCGGCTCGAGCGCGCCCGTCTGCCGGTGGAGTCACGATTCGCAGCGACGCCGGGTCGAAGATCCCCGGCGGCAGCGTGCCGATGACGTCGATCACGTCCGGGAATCCCGGCAGCGTGATCAGCTCGTCGGGCAGGGCCAATGCGATACCGACTTCCACCGACCCGGGCTCACACCCGGTCCCACCCGGGCGGGTCTCCCCCCGCTGATCCTCGGGCTGCGAGCAGCTCCCTGACGGGACCATCGAGAGGAGCGGACTTCCGCCGAGCGGTTGGTGCGTCTCCGTCGGTCCCCCGTTGTCCTGAAGCGGACCGAGCATCGGATCGCCTCCGAATGACACATCGCCGGCGCCGAGTCCGAGTCCACAGGTGCCGTCGCCGGCGAAGTTGTACCCGTTGCTCGTCGCCAGCGTCACGAGGCAGTCGCTGCCGCCATCGGCGAGCGCAACGACGGACTGAACCGTCGTGAGCAGCGCGCCCACCTCAGTGACGATGTTCGAAGGACCGTTGTCGACAATGGTGGCCGAGTCGAGCGTGATCGGCGTCGTCAGCGACGTCTGGACACCGTTCGTGGTGTTGCCACTGATCGTCGAGTTGGCGATCTCGACGCCTGCCGGAGACCGGACGTCGGCGAAGATCCCACCGCCGGCCGGTGCGGTGTTGTTGCTGATGGTGGACTCGAACACGACCAGCGGATCGCCAGGCAACACGCTGTCCCGGTAGTAGATCCCGCCTCCGACCGCCGACGCTTCATTCCCGTCGATCGTCGTCACGGCGATGAGGCCTGCAGTGTCACGCGCCGCGATGCCACCACCTTGGGCTACCGAGCTGTTTTCCGACACGTCCGCACCCACCACGCTGAGCGAGTCCGACGACCAGGTGAAGATCCCGCCGCCCTCACCGGCCGACTGGTTCCCGGTGATCGGTGTTCCGGATACACCGAGCGAGAAGCCACCGGCGCCACGATGGCTGATACCGCCACCTGAGGCGTCCGCACTGTTGTTCTGGACGGCTCCGCCGGTCACGCTCAGGTCGCCGCCCGAGACGTAGATTCCACCGCCCTCGCCACCGGGGTCCTCGAAAGTCCCAGCCGTCGCGTTGCCGGACACCACACTTCCGAAGACCACCGTCGTGCCTTCAGCAAAGATCCCACCCCCGCGACCGCTGGTGGTGTTGGCCGTGATGCTGCTCGACTCCGACACGGTCACGGTGGTCGCGACGTCGAAACCCTCACGAGCTCGAATCGCTCCCCCGTCGGTATTCGATGTGTTGTCCGTCAGCTGGCTCGCCCGAACGAGCAGAGCGCCTCCGGCGCTCTCCCAACCAGGCCGGAAGTCGATTCCACCGTCCGGCATGTTGCCGGTGATGCTCGAGAACTCGACGGTCACGTTCTCGCATTGGGAACACCGGATTCCGCCGGCGTTGTTCGAGATCGTCGTGGTCGAGACGATTGTGTTCCCACATCCCCCGTGGTTGATCCCCCAACCGGCGTTGCCGGACACCGTCGTGTTGGAGAGCACGATGTTGTCCTGACCCTCGGTGGCGTTGCAGCCGATGAAGTCGATGGCGTGCGAGCCGTTGTTGCTGATCGATCCACCGTTGACGTTGAAGTCCCCGGATCCGGTCGTCGTGATGCCGACGTCGCCGTTGTTGGTGACGGTGGTGTTCGAGAGGTCGAAGTCGCCGTCGATCGCGACGAGTCCACCGCCGCCGTTGCCGTTCACCGATGTCCCGACGAAATCGTGGTTGCCGTGGTCTGCGAACACCCCTCGTCCGACGTTGCTGCTGATGTCGGCGTTCGTGATCACGTTCGTTCCGAATCGCAGCACCAGCCCGTGCGGATCGTTCCCGGTCACGGAAGTACCCGTCATCGTGAGGAAAGGCACCGCCGAGCTGAATCCCGAGCCGATGTCGGCCCCGCCGGCGCCACCGGTCGCGGCGGTGGTGTTGCCAAAGATCGCTCCCCCCGTGATGTTCGTCTCGATGAGGGCGCGCAGCGCGCCGCCGGATTGGACGGACGTGTTCCCGGTGAGCGTCACGTTCGTGAGCGTCGCCGGCCCGAAGGAGAGCAGACCACCGCCCCCGCCAATCGGTTCGAAGTCGTCGCCCTCGGCGATCTCCGTCACCTGGCCTCCGGTCAACGTGATGTCGTTGAGCGTGATCTCGGCGAGGTCGTCTGAATTGCGCATCACTCGCTCTTCGAGGCAGGTTTGGGTCACAGTCGAGCCGTTGCCGTTGATCGTGAGGTCGTCGGTTGCCGTGTGGACCAGGGAACCGGCGTCGTTGACGGTGTGCGCTGGCACCACCGGGCAGAGATCGAGCGTGTAGGCGAGTCCAACCCCCAACTCGATCACCGATACGTCGCCGTCGGCGTTCGCAGCGGCGAACGCTTCCCGCAATGACAGGTCGGCGTCCGCGGCGACGACGTCGACCGTCGTGGTCACGGTGTGCACCGTCACGGCTTGTGCCGGTGAACCGCCGATCTGCACTCCGACAACGATGGCTGCCACCACGACGAGCGCCACCAGACCTCGCAGCATTCGAAGCATTGCTCCCCCTCTATCCCTCACATCGGGGTCAAACCTACCCGCCCGTCGGGAGGCGGTGGGGACCAAAACGTTTCGAAGCGCAGAGCCCTACGCTGCGCCTCATGACCGGACAGCTCCCGCCACCGAGCCAGCGCGGCGCCATGAGCCGCCGCGACTTCGAGCGCGTGGTCGATGACGTCCTGACCTCCCTGCCGGATTGGGTGACCGAGCAAATCGACAACCTGACAGTACGAGTCGCTGAGTGGCCAACACGGTCGCAGGATGCGGAGAACACCGGGCTCTTGGGACTCTATGAGGGCGTCTCGCTGCTCGATCGGGGCAACGACTACTTCGGGGTCGCCCCCGATGTGATCTGGGTCTTCCGGGGACCGCACCTGGAGCTCGGGCTCTCCCGGGGCGACTTGCGAACGGAGATCCGCACCACGGTCCTTCACGAACTAGCGCACCATCTCGGCATCGACGACGCACGGCTGCACGAGCTCGGCTGGGACTGAGCGGCCCGCATCGCTGCGCTTGCGTCGTGGGAACCCCCCTCAACGCCGCCCAAGTGGGCACGAATCTGGGCTAGGTCGCCCGGCCCCTTTCTACCGATGACTAGTGCGGCTCCTTACTCCAGCCGCAAATCAGCCGATAGGTACTGCATGGTGACCGTACCCATCGACGCTTATCGAGATCCGTATCGCCGGTGTGATCGTCAATGCAATCACGACCTGGCGCATGCGGTGACGCTCGAGGAGCTGCTCGGTTCGGATGGGCCATATCCTGCGGTGTCGCCACTGCTGAGCCCACTCCCGATCCGCCCGCCGCGACGTCATCTCGACCTGCCTGCGGCCGGCTAGGCAAACGCCGGCTCCTCCGTTCAGGCCTCCCCCTGCGGTCTCACTCTGCGCTCGGCCGTCCGAGCTCGCTCCCTCGCGCTGGAACTTCTCGCCGCCCTTCGGGTCCTAGGATCGGACCAACAGCCCAGACAGAAGGGGACACACGTGGACGAGCTCATCAAGCAGCTGCAGGAGAAGACCGGACTCGGCGTCGACCAGATCAAGTCGGTCGTCAGCGGCGTCATGGATTTCCTCGGCGACAAGCTGCCCGGCCCGATCGCCGATCAGGTCAAGAAGCTCCTCGGTGACGAGGGCGGCGACGGTGACGGCGGCGGAGACGAGGGCGGCGGCCTCTTGGACCAGGCGAAGGACATGCTCGGCGGCTTCATGGGCGGCGACGGCTAGGCAAGTAGCAAGTAGCCGTTAGCCAGAGCGGCTACTCAGCAGCGAGACGACGACCGGGGTGCAATGCCCCGGTCGCTCGCGCGGTGATTCTCCACAGCATCCGGGGTTGCGGCTTCCTACACTGCGCGAGGTGGAGCCGTTCTCGTTTCTCGACAAGATGTTCCCGGCCGAGCCGGTGTGGCCTGAGGAGCCCGGTCCGTACCTGTTCGTCCTAGAGGATTCCGGTCCGGCCGAGAGAATGATGCTCGAGTCGTGGATCCGGCGGAACCGACCCGAGTCGGTCACCGAGGGCGAAGTCCAGATCGCCGTGCTGCCACAGACCCGACGCCGACGGCGGCGACGCCGCCTCGATCCGCGGCTCGAGGCGTTCCTCGCGACCGGCGACGATCCGCTCCTCGTCCCGCTGCGCGTTGCGTGGTTCCCGAGCGAACGGGGTGGAGAACGTACCGTTCGACTCATCGACATCCTCATCCCCGGAGACCCGCGGGATCCCGATCCAGTTCGGCAGTTCGTCATCGCCTACACCCGCCCGGATCGAGTCCGGCTCATCGCCGGTGAACGCAGTCGAGCCTCGTGGATTCGCAAGGCATGGATCGAGCCGGGCGGCCGCGGCCAAGAAGAGGGGTACAGCCTCGCCGAGTTCGCAGCGCTGCATTCCTGGCTGCGGCTCGAACGAGCCGAACGTGAGATCCGCGGCAGTCGCTACAAGGTGCCCAAGTTCGTGCGGGAGAGCCTCGTTGAGAATCGCCGCTTCGCCCAGGGCGTTGCCAATCTCGCTCGCGACGAGGGCGCCAGCTATCAGCAGATGGCCACGCGCACCCAGCGCTACGTCCGCGAGATCGCCGCAACTCACAGTCCGTACGTCATCGACCTCGTTGCGGGCGGCTTCCGCTGGCTGATCTCGAAGGCCTACGTGGAGATCCTCTACGACAAGGACGAACTCGCTGCGCTGTATGCGATCAGCCAGCAGCACCCCCTGATCTTCCTGCCGTCACACAAGTCGAACTTCGACCATCTGGTGCTGCTGCACGTGCTGTATCGAAACGGACTCCCGCCGAATCACACGGCCGGCGGCATCAACATGAACTTCTTCCCGATGGGACCGTTCTTGCGCCGATCAGGAGTCTTCTTCATCCGCCGC
Source organism: Acidimicrobiia bacterium (assembly GCA_030066755.1). Taxonomy (GTDB): domain Bacteria; phylum Actinomycetota; class Acidimicrobiia; order Spongiisociales; family UBA5794; genus JASJAX01. The sequence continues at coordinate 30,712 of JASJAX010000043.1, read as the reverse complement.
CAGTTCAAGGACAACGAACCGTACAAGTACGTACTGCGACGGTATGTCGACTATCTGCTGGAGAAACGCTTCCCGATCGAGTGGTTCATCGAAGGTGGGCGTTCGCGTACCGGCAAACTCCGCCCACCCCGGCTCGGGATGCTGGCGTATGTGATCGAGTCATACCAGCGAGGATCAAGCGACGACGTCGTGCTCATCCCCGTCTCCATTGCATACGACCAGATCTCGGACGTCGGTTCGTATGCGGCCGAACAGGCCGGCGGCGCCAAGGAGAGTGAGAGCCTCAGCTGGATGGTTCGAACGATCCGCAGCCTCCGACTGCGATACGGATCTGCGCACCTGCGCTTTGGGGCCCCGATTTCGCTCAAGACCTTCTTCGCCGGCGAACTGCCAGAGGTCGATGCGGACGACGCCCACAACCCGGCGATCCCGAAGCTTGCGTTCGAGGTGGCGATGCGGATCAACGAGGCCACCCCGATCACGCCGATCACGCTGGTCACGATGGCGTTGCTCAGCGCTGGAGATCGAGCCTTGACCCTCGATGAGGTCATGGAGGCACTCCGACCTTTCGCCGAAACGGTGACGAAGCGCAAGCTGCCGACAACCGAGCCGATCGACGCCGGCGACGCCGCTCGGGTTCGACAGGCGTTGGAGAGCCTCTCCGTGCACGGCGTGGTCTCCACCTTCGAGGGGGCAACGGACACGGTCTACCGCGTCCAGCCCCAGCAGCATCTCGCGGCGGCCTACTACCGGAACACCATCATTCACTTCTTCCTCGAGGAGGCGATCACCGAATTGGCGCTTCTCGAGGTCGCCGAATCCACCCCGGAGGATCCCGCCCATGCTGTCGTCGATGACGCCCTGGCCACCCGGGACTTGCTCAAGTTCGACTTCTTCTTCTCCCCGAGCGAGATCTTTGCGGAGGACGTGCGCACCATCCTGCGGCGCAAGGATGCCGACTTCCGTGACCGCCTCGCCGCCGGTGGTGCGCGAGACCTGCTCACCGAGAGTCGACCGTTCCGCGCACCGGCCATCTTGCGACCGTTCTTCGAGGCCTATCAGGTGGTTGGCGATCTGATCGAGCGCCATGCCTACGAGTCGACCATCGATGCCGGCGAACTCGCCAAGGAGGCAATGGCTCTCGGCAAGCAATACGAACTTCAGGGCAAGATCCGCAGCCCCGAGTCCGTCTCGTCAGCGTTGTTCGACGCAGCGATCAAGCTCGCCGCCAACCGTTCGCTCCTCGAGGCCCATCCTCACATCGTCGAGCACCGGCTCGAGTTCGCTCGCACGTTGCGCGACCTCATCCATCGAATCGAGGTGCTCGAGACGATCGACGCCGCCAGGGACATCGGCGTCCTGGACTGACCCACCTCCATTCCAACGTGGGCCCCTCGGCCCATTTAGGACTATGGAGTGACTATTTCCCGAGTGCACGAAATAACTAGTTGACCACGAAACGTGGCTCGGTATACACTCTGGGTGGGCACAGCGGTACAGGCGGGCAGGCACCCTGAGGAACGACAGGGTGGAGTACCCGCATGAGCGCCGAACACGCCGCATCTCCGGACTTCCCGGTGGTTCGTCGCGGGTACGACATGAACGAGGTCGACCGCTTCCTGACCAACTACGGCACCATCTGGGAAGCCAAACTCCAAGAGGCCACCGCCCGCATCGCACGCCTCGAGGCCGAACTCGAGGAAGCCAAACGACGTGAGGAAGCCGTTCACCTCACGCTCGTCACCGCCACGAGGACCAAGGAAGAGCTGATGGAGGCCGCACAACGCGACCTCAGCGACGCAACCGGCAATGCGCGCGAACAGGCCGAGAAGATCCTGTCGGAAGCGAAGTTCGAGGCCTTCCGCCTGGTCACCGAAGCCAACAAGGACGCCGAGCAGATCATCGACCAGGCTCGTTCCGACGCCGATCGCGCGCACGAGCAGACTGCCGCACTCAACGATGCAAACGCATCTGCAGACGAGATCCGGGCCGCCGCCCAGGCCGAAGCCGAGCAGATCCGCGCCGAAGCTGCCGCCGATGCCGAAGCGCGGGTAGCGTCCGCACAGAGCGAATCGCTCCGGATGATCACCGAGATCAAAGAAGAGTCCGAGCGGATGGTCGCCGAGCGTGAGCGAGAGCTCGAACGGATGCGCGTCGAGTTCGAGGCGAACCATGCCGAGACCATCGAGCGGGTCCAGAACCTCCAGTCGCTCGCCGGTGACCTCGAACAGCGTCTGCAGTCGGTGGCCTCCGGTGCCCTCGGCGAGCTCACTTCGATCAGTACTGATCTCACCTCACCAACAGTCAATTCTCCTCAGGAAACGGCGCCGACACCGCAGCGGACGACTCCACCCGAGGCCCCTCCCCTCGACGAATCCCCCGAGTCGACCACTACGGATCTCGTACCCGAACCCGAGGCAGCCATCGAGCGGCCGGCCCCCCAGGAGTCGGAGACCACGACGGAAGAATCCGGTCGAGGCTCCTTCTACTCACGCCGTTCGGCCAAGCTGCCCCGGATCGGAGCCGATGCAGCAAGTGGTGCGCTCGCTGCCGTCAGCGCCATGCGTGCCGCACAACGCCGGGACGACCACGGCATCGAGATCGTGGTCACCGAAGGGGATCCGGAGAAAGACGTGGCGATGCAAAGCGCCTGAGGATCGACGGTGGCGGGTGCCCTCAACAACGGCCCGCACGCGCACGGCTGCACGACCGCCCCGCCCCGTCGTAAACGACAACGGCCCCCTACCCATGGAGGGGGCCGTTGTCTTGTTCCGGGGGCGAAGCCCCCGGAGTACTGAGTACCGAGTACGGAGTACAGAGATCAGAACAGAGGGTCGTGATACGAGCACCGCAGACTCGAACCGTACGGAGGAATCTCTGTACTCAGTACCTTGTACTCAGTACTCGTGTGAGGCGAAGCCTCACACGTAAAACGGGTTGGTTCCTGCTGCGTGGTCGGTGACGTCGACGACTTCGGTGATCTCTGGGATGTTGTGGAGAATCGCCGTCTCGATGCCCTGTCGAAGCGTCATTGCGGCCAAGCCACACCCCTGGCAGCCACCACCGAGCTCGAGATGCGCCGTTTCGCCGTCGACACCGGCCAGGGCCGCATACCCGCCGTGGCTCGCAATCGCTGGATTGATGTGGCGGTCCAAGAGCTGGGTGATCCGCTCCTCGACGGTCCCTTCGAGCTCGATCGGCGCGTCGCCCTCGAGCTGTGGGGTTGCCGGGTTGGGATTGCGCAACACCAGACCCGGTGCCGCCGGGTCCGAGGAGAGATCGAGTTCGGCTCCCCGGAGGTTGTCGATCGAGTCCGTCGGGATCGTGACGGGAAGCCCACCGTGGTCCTCGAGGTGGTGGTCCGGATCGACATCCTCAGCACGCAGGAACGCCGTCTCGTATTGGAACCCGTTGACGCCCACGCCGGCGATGCGCAGCCCCAGGTGAAGATCTGGGACATTCTCCTGCTCACGCAGCGCGAGGATCTGCTCCAAGGCCGCGTCGCTGATCGAAATGATGTTCTCAGTGGTGGTGGTCATGTGGTCCGGAATGCTAACGGAGCAGCCGGCCCTATCGGACCGACTGCTCCGGTTGCTTTGTCTCTGTACTCAGTACTCCGTACTCAGTACTGACTGAAGGCGAAGGCTTCAGTCCGCGTACATCGCCTCGATCTCTGACGAGAAGTGCTCGGCGACCTTGTTGCGCTTGACCTTCAGCGTCGGAGTCAACTCGCCGCCCTCGATCGAGAGCTGGCGAGGCAAGATCGCGAACTTCTTCAGTTGCTCGACCCGCGCGTACTCAGCGTTGAGGAGATCGACCGCCGCTTGGACCTCGGCCTGGACGTGCGACGACTCGTGTGCCGGGCCTTCGAGCCCGTGCTTCTCGAGGTAGGCGGCGGCCGCGTCCTCATCGAGCGTAACGACGCACGTGAGGTACTTCCGCCGGTCTCCGATCACCACCGCCTCGGAGATCAGCGGGTGGTTCTTGAGCCCGCCCTCCAGGTTCTTCGGCGCAACGTTCTTGCCGCCCGCCGTGATGATGATGTCCTTCTTCCGACCGGTGATCGTCAGGTAGCCATCGTCATCGAACTCGCCGAGGTCGCCCGAGTACAGCCAGCCGTCGGCCAGCGTTTCCTTGGTTGCCGCCTCGTCCTTGAAGTAGCCCATGAACACGTTACGACCCTTGACCAGGATCTCGCCGTCGTCGGCGATGCGAACGTCGACTTCGGGGAATGCCGGGCCGACCGTGCCGAACTTGGTCTTGCCCGGCTGCGTCATTGCAGTCGGTCCGCAGTCCTCGGACTGGCCGTAGATCTCGTTGAGGACGAAGAACGCAGAGAAGAACTCCTGGATCTCCTGCGAGATCGGTGCAGCGGCGGTGATGTACGTGCGACACTCATTGAGTCCCAGCGCTTCACGCACCTTCGAGAGCACCAGTGTGTCGGCGACCTTCTCCTGGGCCGCCAGCATGCCCGCCGGCGCTTCGCCCCGCATCCGCAGTGCGTTCGCCTTGCGGCCGACACCCATCGCCCAGTCGGCAATCTTGGCCTTGACGCCGGTGGCGTGTCCAAGCTGTTCGGTCACTCCGGCATAGAACCGCTCCCAGACCCGGGGTACACCCGCGAAGTACGTCGGCCGCACTTCCTTGATGTTGTCGGCGAGCGCGTCGATCGATTCGGCGTAGTAGACCGATCCGCCGATCGTCGCCGGGATGTGGATCGTGAACATCTGCTCGGCGATGTGCGAGAGGGGCAGATACGAGAGACCGCGGTCCGATGCGTTCAGGCCGAACGCGGGAACACCGGTGCTCGCCGTCCACGCAAGATTGTCGTGGCTGAGCATCACGGCCTTCGGCGGGCCGGTGGTGCCTGAGGTGTAGATCAGCGTCGCCATGTCGTCGAGCTCGATACCGTCGACCCGGGCCTGGAAGTCATCGTCGGACACGGCCTCGCCCTTGGCGATGAACTCGTCCCACGACATCACCAGCTCGTCGTCGATCGGATCGGCGTCCTTCATCATGACTACGTGGCGGAGCGACGAGAGCTGCTGCCGCACCTCGTTGATCTTCTCCCACTGACCGTGATCCTCCAACAGGATCACCGGCGACTCCGAGTGGTTGATGATGTACTCGCACTCTGCGGGCGAGTTGGTCGTGTAGATCCCCGCCGGAACTGCACCGATGCTCATCGCACCAACGTCCATGAGGACCCACTCCGGCCGATTGAACCCGAGGATCGTGACCCGGTCTGCCGGGTTCACCCCCAAGGCCATCAATGCCTTGCCGGTCGCCTGGACTTCGGCAGCGTATTGACGCCATGTCGTCGGGTGCCAGGCACCGCCACGCTTCACGAAGTACGCCGGATGGTCCGGCATCTTGCGGCCGTTGTCCAGCACCTTGGCCGGGATGGTTGCAGCGCTCACCTGGGGTTCCTCCTCGCGACAGCTACCACAAATCGTAGTCGGTTGCGCGCCCCACCATCCGGGCTGGTGGTCCCTTCCGACTTTCGCCAGAATGACTCAGCCATGACTTCGCATGATCCATTCCGCCGCACCGGAGGCATCCTGCTCCACCCCACCTCGCTCACCTCTCCGTACGGCATCGGTGACATCGGTCCGGCTGCTCGAGACTGGGTGCGCTTCGTCGCCTCGACGGACACCGGCATCTGGCAGATCCTCCCGCTTGGCCCGACCGGGTTTGGCGATTCGCCGTATCAGTGTTTCTCGAGCTTTGCAGGCAACCCGTACCTGATCAGCCCCGACGATCTGCTGGCATCCGGCGTCCTCACCGAAGAGGATCTGGCGAGCTACCCCGAGTTCCCAGCCGAGTACGTCGACTACGGACCCGTCATCATCGCCAAGCTCGCTCTGCTCGACAGGGCATTCGACAACTTCCGCAACGGCGATACCGACCTCGAGTCCGAGTTCGCCGCTTTCCGTGCGGAACACGAAGCCTGGATCGACGACTTCGGTCTCTTCATGTCGCTCAAGGATGAACACGACGGGCAACCCTGGACCGAGTGGGATCGTCCGCTTCGATTGCGCCACGTGCGACCGATCCGGGCGGCGCAGCGCCGGCTCGCCGTAGAAACCGAGCGCCACGCCTTCCGCCAGTTCCTCTTCTTCCGCCAATGGTCTCGGGTACGCGCCCTCGCCGCCGAGCTCGGCGTGATGCTGGTTGGGGACCTACCCGTCTACGTCGCAGCCGACTCGGCCGACGTGTGGGCAAACCAGGCCCTGTTCCGGCTCAATGCCGAGGGCCTCCCGGCTGCAGTTGCCGGCGTACCCCCGGACTATTTCTCCGAGACCGGGCAGCTGTGGGGCAATCCCCTCTACGACTGGGAGGCGCACGCCGACCAGGACTACGAGTGGTGGGCATCGCGGGTGGCGGCCACGCTCGCTCAAGTCGACGTCGTCCGAATCGACCACTTCCGAGCGTTCGCCGACTACTGGGAGATCCCAGCCGATTCGGACACTGCGATCGACGGACGTTGGGTCGACGGCCCCGGCGACGTCTTCTTCGAGGCGCTGCGGCGCCGACTGGGCGTCCTGCCGATCATCGCCGAGGACCTCGGCGACCTCTCCCCGGCGGTGCCCGAATTGCGGGAGCGTCTCGAACTGCCGGGGATGAAGATCCTCCAGTTCGCCTTCGACGCAAAGGAGCAGAGCACCTACCTCCCTCACGGCTACCCCGACCTTTGTGTCGCCTACACCGGCACCCACGACAACAACACGGTCAACGGCTGGTACGACCAGGCGCCGGACGCCGACCGCGACTTCGCCCGCCGGTATCTCAGCTGGGACGGCACCGACCCCGCCGGTCGCTTCATCGAGGCCATCTGGGAGTCTCCGGCAATGTATGCGATTGCGCCGCTCCAAGATTTCCTGCGGCTCGGTGAGGCGGCGCGCATGAACGTGCCCGGTGTTGCCGGCGGCAACTGGCAGTGGCGGATACCCCCGGGAACGGATCTGGGACCGATCGGTGCCGAGCTCGAGGCGCTGAACGAACGCCACCGGCGCTGACTCCGGTCACACGCAGGGTGCCTAGACGTCGTCGTCAGTCGGCGCCGGCGACCAAGTCTCCTGCAACGAGCGCCACCGCACCCCGTCGGGCGCAGACTCCACCGCTTCCAAGAGCGCCGTCGATATGCGCTCGGTGTGCCGGCCATCGTCGAAGTCCTGGATCTCGACGTATCGAACCAGGACGAATGGCGGTTGCTCGTGAAGTACACGGCAACGGTCGATCGATATGCGTCGGCCGCCGCCGGATCCGTGCGCCGCACGCAGCATCGCCAGCGTGGCTTCTCGGCTCAGCTCCTCCCCATTCGGCGACACGGCGGTGAAGTCATCGGCGAGCGCATCGCTGAGCGCACGGAACTCGTGCTCGTCGTCCGCCAGCTCTCCGGCAAACCAGCGCGTGAAGAACTCGTGCAGGCCGACGACGGCCGCACACCAATCGGGGGGTGTGTTCTGACTCAGGACTTGACTTCGACGAGTTGGTTCGTCGTCAAGTCGAGGACCCGCTCGAACGGGCTCCGCGAATCGGCGATCCAGCGGGCGAGCTCCTCGTCGTTCGCTCGCACGATCCACCACGCCACATCGGCGGTATCCCGTTGCTTGAACTCGTCCCAAGCCGCTCGACCGACCGTCACGGCGTCGACCTCATTGTCGAACGTCCCCAGCAGGGTTTCCTGAGGACCCGTATACCGCTGGCCCGGTTCGAGCGCGGGTTCCACGAACTGCATCGCAGTGAACACTTTGTCACTCATGCCCCTCACACCTTCCTACGCTCAATGCACACGATACTACTCACCGTGGTCGCCGCATGAGACCATTTCTCGCCACGCTACGCGGGCTACACACCTCGCGGTCGGCCAATTGCGGCGTCACGCACACCAACGGACCGGGAAGCCCGGTCCGTTGGGTCGTTCAATTGATTCCCTGGTCTAACTCCAGGAAGCCCCGAGCGTGTCAACGGGCGGGAGATCACCGCCCGGTGGGTACACCATGCTGCGCGACCACGAGAGACCCGCGACCTGCATGCCATCGTCGGTGCCGGCAACATCACCGGCGCTCGGCAATTCGGTGCCGGCGGTGATGAGCGCCGCAATGATCGTGAAGGCCAGGGCGACGGCCGCGATGATGGCCACCGTACGCCGGTGTGTCCGCATCCAATGAAATGCGGCGGTGTGACTTTGCATCCGTGCATCCTCCGAGGGGGTGAGGTGGTACGAGTTCGTACTCGCTTCTCGAACCGCGTCGGAATCGCAGGGCTCGATTCTTGAGGATCATTTACCCGGCATCGGGCGCGCTAGTCAGCGATCACGTCGGCAATACGTCGCATTCGGCGTTCTCGGTACCGAGAGGTTTTAGTCATCAACATCGCTCGCAGTTCGGCCGACGTTCATGGAGGACCAGACCGAATCAGGCGCCGACACAGAGGATCGAGCCGTTGCGCCCCACGCCCCAGACGCCGAACGCCGCCCGCCGGCGCCTCTCCCGCTCGGAGATGTGGGTGTGGTCGCTCACCGGTGGCATGACCGTCATTGCAGGCGTGGTTCTCACATTCGCCGTACCCCGGACGGCGCCCGCTGCGAGCCCGATCCACCTCGATTGGTGGGTCTTCGCAATGGCCTTCCTCGTCGCCGAAGTCACGGTGATCCACCTCCCGGTGCGCCGCGAGGTACACACCATCTCGCTCAGCGAGATCCCGCTGATGGTCGGCCTGGCATTCGCCAGCCCCTGGGCGGTGATCCTTGGACGCCTGCTCGGAGGCTGGGTCGTTCTCTGGCTCCGACGTCGCAACCCACCCATCAAGCTGTTCTTCAATCTCGCCCTCTTCGCGCTGGAAGCCTCGGTTGCGATCAGCGTGTATCGAGCAATCCTCGGTGCGTCATCTCCCGTGGAGCCGCTCGGCTGGGTTGCTGCCTGCATCGCGCTCGTCCTGGCGGCCACCGCTTCGGCTGCAATGGTGGACGCCGCGATCGCCATCATGCAGTCGCACCGTCGATTCTCCGACGTTGCCCGATCGTTTGCCTCCGGCGCGCTGACCAGCATCGCGGCGGCGCTGCTCGGCGTAGTTGCGGTGTTCCTCCTCTGGCACGACCCGAGGACGGTCGGTCTCCTCGGCGCAGTCGCGGTGCTGTTCTTCCTGGTGATCCGGGTCTACTCGCGGCTGAGCAAGCGATATGACGAGCTCCAGGCCCTCTACGGATTCACTACCGGCGTTGACCCCACCCTTGCGAGCCACGAGATCGCCGTTGCTGCACTCCAACGTGTCCTGACCACGATGCAGGCCGAATGGGCTGTGATCGTGCTCGTCCGCCCGGATGGCGAGAACGTCCATTTCGGCGTCGACGTCCACGGGCCGCCCACAGCGAGGGCTGCGGACCCCGGACAGACGTCGACGCTCCTCACGATCGCAGAGCGATCGGCCGCTGAGCGTCGCTTTGGTCCTCGGTCTCACGACCACCTCCTCCGGCGGACACTCGGCGGAGCTGCCTGCGGCCTGCTCGCCCCGATCGTCGTCGGAACCGATCCGATTGGTGCGCTGATCGTGACCGGAAGGACCGGTCCGGAACGAGAGTTTGCGCCCACCGACCTCGTACTCCTGGACGCGCTTGCCGCCCAGACGAGCGTTGCCCTCGACCGTGCCTTTGCGATCGAACGGCTGCAAGACGAAGTCGTAGCCAAGCAGGAAGTCATTCAATCCAAGGACCAGTTGATCGCAGCGGTGAGCCACGAACTACGAACTCCCCTGACGGGGGTACTGGGATTCGCCGAGATGCTCCGAGACGACCAAACGGGATACACCGATCGGGAGATCCAGTCGATGGTCGACGCGATCGCCAACGATGCCCTGGGGCTGACGAACCTGGTCGAGGACCTCCTCACGGCGGCGCGAGCACAGACCGGATCGATAACCGTAGCTCCCCGTCCCGTCGATCTCCGTGCCCTGGCGTCGTTGGTGGCCGAGGAGCACTCGTCCGGTGGCCTCCAGATCACCGTCACCGGCCCCGTGGTCGTTGCTCAAGCCGATGAGGCGCGGGTACGCCAGATCGTTCGGAACCTGCTGAGCAATGCGATCCGATACGGCGGACACAAGATTCACGTTGCGACCTTCTCCGACGAAGCCGGAGCCTGCCTCCGTGTCGCCGACAACGGCGACGGCATTCCGGAGAGCGACCAGGAGCGGGTCTTTGCGGCGTACGAAAGCGCCCACGACCCCGGGACGCAGCCCGGATCACTTGGCCTAGGGCTCACCATCTCCCGCTCGTTGGCCCGCCTGATGGCCGGTGACCTCAGCTATCGACGTTTCGACGGTTGGACCATCTTCGAGATGCAGCTCCCGGCGTGGACGGGGACCGACCCAACCCCTACCCCATCAGCCTCGACGATGCCCCGGCGCGAGCACGAAACCGTGGCCGAGACGCCGGCATCCGAGTCTGCACACCCCTGACGCACCGAACCCCCGCCATCGGCGAGGGTTCGAGAGTGGGCGCTGGCAGGATTGAACTGCCGACCTCTTCCGCGTCAAGGAAGCGCTCTCCCACTGAGCTAAGCGCCCGGTATGTCGAGGATTGTACCTCGGAGGCGACGCCGGGAATCGAACCCGGGTAGAGGGTTTTGCAGACCCTTGCCTAACCACTCGGCCACGTCGCCGTGACGGCCATTGCCACCAAAAAACGTGGGCGGCCGGGGCCGCCCATCGGAGCGGACGACCGGGATCGAACCGGCGACCTCAACCTTGGCAAGGTTGCGCTCTACCAGCTGAGCTACGTCCGCAGGACTCGAGAGTCTACCACGGCTCGACGCAGACCCAGAGGCCCATGGCCGACCGGCCGCTCAGTCACCACTCGATCCGAAGCCACCGGAACCTCGAGACGTCTCCGGAAGATCGTCGACCGGGAGCAGTTCGATCTCGGGGATCGGAACTACGACGAGCTGCGCGATGCGATCACTCCGATCGAGGTGCACCGCCGCGCCGCCGTGGTTGATGAGGATGGCGTGGATCTCGCCGCGGAAGCCGGCGTCGACCACTCCGGGACCGTTGACCACCGAAATGCCGTTCCTTGCGGCAAGCCCAGATCGCGGTGCCACCAAACCGACGTAGCCCTCCGGGATCGCGACGGCGATCCCTGTTGGGATCATGGCCCACTCCCCCGGATCGAGCGTTGTGGCTTCACGCGCATAGAGATCGACACCAGCGTCTCCCGGATGGGCGCGCCGGGGTGTCGGGAGATCCGGATCGAGTTTGACAACGGGTATCTTCATGCAGTCGGATTGTGTCGCACCAGAGCGACGAGGGCAAAGGAAGCGGCCAGGAATGGACCCCAGCACGACGGAAGACCACGGCGGCAAGAGCGGCCAGTGGTTCCTCGAGGCCGTCGGCAAGGCCGTTGAAGCTCCTCCACCCGCCACGATCCTCGAGCCGGCGACCGAGGAGTCCGCAGGATCTGACGTTGCCGACGACGTCGCCACCGAGGAGGCCGCCTCGGTTCCAGCTGATTCGACGAGCGAGCTCGTCGGACAGATGTGGCGAGCCACCGGCACGCAGGACCCGCTGGAGAACTGGGAACCCGCAGACCTCGATCGGCATGTCAGCCGGAAACGCAACTTCCGCTGGACGGTGTGGATCATGGCGTTCCTCGTCATCGGGGCGGTCACGGCTGCGGCCCTGTTGTCGCCACAGCTCGTCGAACGGCAGGCGGCTTCGGAGGCCTCCGACTACTCCGCTGCGCTCGCCGATCTGCGCAGCAACCTTCCGGCGACCCAACAGGTGCTTCGAGCGTTGACCGAGCCAGATACGCCGGTCGGAGAACTCTCGAACCTCGTTCCGGACCTCAGCCGCCTCCAGGCGGCATCGGATGCGGTGATCGCAGCCGCCACCCGGCCCCTTCCCGAGCCGCTCCCGTTCATCCCATCGGGTGCTCTGGACGACCTCCAGCCGTCACGCGACACGATGGCGCGGCTCGGAGCAGATGCGTCCGCAATCGCCGACCAACTCGGCGACGGAATCAGCTATCGGTCACTCGTGGCGGCGTTCCTCGATGTGGGCGAGCTCCCCGCGGCCGCCGAAACGCTCGACATCTCGTCGATCCAGGAACGGCTGGCGACGGCCCTCGCCGATGCCACCGGTACCCTCGCCCAATTGCCGGGCAACGACGTCTTCGCGGAACACCGGGCAGCGCTGACGGACGCCGTTGAGATCTACACCGCGTGGGAGACCAACTACATCGCCGCGCTCCGTGCACAAGACGACGCCGTCGCCCTGCAACTGATTGCCCAACACGAGGACCTTCTCACCTCGCTCGACACCGCACTCGTGCCTGCGTTGGCAGCCTTGCGAAGCCAGATCGACGAACGGATCCTGACACTTGACCGAGAGCTCGTCGACGCGATCGAGGAACTCCCGAACTGACCTCAGGTGTCTTGCTCGAGTGCGGCCATCTCCCGCTCGAAGTCCTGAGCGCCCTGGAACTCCTTGTAGACGGATGCGAAGCGGAGGTAGGCCACCTCGTCGGCGTCTCGGAGCCCGGCGAGCACCTCACGGCCAATGGCATCGGCCTCGACCTGCGGCCCGTCTTCGGCGGCCATCGCATCGACGCGAGACAGGATCTTGGCAATCGTGTCCGGCGGCACGGGGCGGTCCGCCAACGCACTCTCGACTCCCCGACGGATCTTCGCGGGGTCGAAGTCCTCGATCGATCCATCCCGCTTGCGCACGGTGATCGTCACGGCGTACCGCTCGTAGGTCGTGAAACGGTGGCCGCACGCCGCACACTCGCGGCGTCGCCGGATCGTCGCACCGGCGTCCGACGGGCGGCTGTCAACGACCCGGGTGTCTTCGGTGGAGCACAACGGACAGCGCATCGCCTTGGAGGGTACCGCATGCTCGGACCTGTCGGCTCTGCCTGGTTCGACGTCGGCGACAGCGTGGCCCGCCTCGTGCACTCGATCAGCAGCGCCGTTCGGCATCCCGGTTTGGCGTGCCGATCAGGTGCCCGGGACGACCAAGACTTGACCGGGCACGATCAAACTCGATGGGAGATCGTTGAGCTGCTTGATCTCGACCACGGTTGCCCGTACGTCTTCACCCTCGCTGCTCACCGCTTCTGCGATGTCCCAGAGTGTGTCACCCGATTGGACCGTGTAGAGCACGGCCGGTTCTGCACCGCTCGCCGACCCGGTGGAGAGCAGGAGGAGGGCCACGACGACGACGATCGTGGAGATGATGACCAACACTCGTGTCTGGGCAGTGGTCTGTCGAGACATCCTGGCCGCTCCTCCTGCTTCCTACCTACCGTGTAGATGACCCGGCGGTGCCGGATCCACTGTGCATCGGGGGCGTTTCCCGATGACACGAACACCGTATCGAGGGGCTGTGACAGAAACCGATGCTGTTGGAGTGGTCTGTCGCTCGGGTGGGAGATGCCACTCGAACAGGTGTTCGTGTCGCGCCACTGTAAGGGAACAGATGTTCGATTGTCAAGTCGAACATATGTTTGGTTTCTCGCGAAATTCGGGCTACCCTGTGCGCAGCAAGCACGAAGGGGCACCCATGAACGAGCGCTCGGGCGCCGAACGGGCCGAACTGACCGGACGTCAACGCCAGATTCTCGACTACATCCTCCGCACGGTTCACGATCGGGGCTATCCGCCCTCAGTTCGTGAAATCGGCGAGGCCGTTGGGTTGAACTCGCCATCGACCGTGCACTCCCACCTCTCCGCACTCACCAAGGCGGGCTACCTACGACGGGATCCGAGCAAGCCTCGAGCCATCGAAGTCCTCGATGACGGACACGACGAACGCTCTCTCGTCCGAGCTCCGGTCCGCGACGTACCGCTCGTCGGTCGGATCGCCGCCGGGTCGCCGATCCTCGCCGATCAAGACATCGAGGAGATCTACCCCCTCCCCACCGAACTCGTCGGCAACGAACCGGTCTTCATGCTGCGAGTTCGGGGCGACTCGATGGTCGACGCCGGCATCTTCGACAGCGACTACGTGGTCGTGAAACGGCAGCCGGACGCTCGTGATGGCCAGATGGTGGCCGCCCTCGTCGATGGCGAGGAAGCCACCGTGAAGCGTATCCAGCGGATGGACAACCGGGTCATCCTCAAGGCGGAGAACCCCGACTACCCGCCCATGGTGTTCAGCGAGGGCGTCGAGATCCTCGGTGTGGTCGTCGCCGTGCTTCGCCGAGTCGACTAGCGGACCGGAATCCCCGGCGAATCCGTGCCTATGCTCGGGTTTCGGCCGAAAGGGATTCCATGACCCACGACGAAGTCCAGTCAGCCCTCGACGCAACCGAACGTGCGCTCGATGCAGAGGGACCCGTTGATCTTCGATCCACGGGCTTCTGGCGGGCGGTGGGTGCGATCAAGCGTGACAGTGATCACGTCGAAGCCTTCGCCGACCGCGTGGGCCGGCTCGATCGGGCGCTCTTCGAACGGTGGGCGTTGTTCACGATTCCATTTGGTCTGGGCACGACACTCGCTGTCGCCGGCACCGTCGTCGGCCTGGTCGTCATCGCGGCCGCCTACTACGTCGACGACCCGTGGAACGGACTGCTCCTGCTCGCAGGGTTGGGAATCGTGCTGGTCCCCACGCACGGCCTCGGGCACCTCGTCGCCGGGGCCCGGTCCGGGATGCGATTCACCCACTGGTTCGTCGGCACGATGCGCCGGCCGCAACCGGGGGTCAAGATCGACTACGCCACCTACTTGCGGACGCCGGCGATGGCCAGGGCGTGGATGCACGCCTCTGGTGCGCTCGTCACCAAGGCGATCCCGTTCGTGCTGCTCGGAGCCGCCTGGGGCATGGAGGCCCCGGGCTGGGCCTGGGCCGTGCTCCTCGTCGTCGGCATCGGCCAAGTAGCCACCGACGTTCTGTGGTCGACCAAAAGCTCCGACTGGAAGAAGTTCGCTCGCGAACGCCGGTACGCCTGAGCCGGCGTCACACCCGACCTTCGTACACCACATTCGCCGGTCCGACCATCCAGGCCTGGGCACCTTCCAACTCGATCGTGAGTGACCCGCCGGGCACTCTGACGGTGCACGGGGCCTCGACCTCGCGGTATTGAATCGCTGCGTATGCCGCCGCAGTCGCCCCCGTCCCCGACGCCATGGTTTCCCCGACGCCGCGTTCCCAGATGCGTGCTCGGATGCTCGCCAAGCCCTCGACCGTGGCGAACTCGACGTTCGCTCTGTCCGGGAAGAACTCGTCATGCTCGATTTGCGGCCCGATGACAGCGAGGTCGACGGTCTCCGGATCATCGACGAACACCACGCCATGTGGATTGCCGACGCTGATCGGGTGCACCACGTGACCGGCGATCTCGGTCGGTCCAGCCGTGACCTCGGGCTCACCAACCAGCGCACGGACGGAACCGTCGTCGAGCACGGTCGCCGGCATCGGACCGACCGCAGTGTCGACGATCAGCGACGAACCCTCGACCCAGCCACGCAGCACCGCAAGCCGAGCCAGACACCGCAATCCGTTCCCACACATCTCGGCTTCGCCACCGTCGGCGTTCCAGTAGCGCATGCGGATCCGTGATCGATCGACCCGAGATACCTCGAGGACGCCGTCGCCTCCGATCCCGAACCGACGGTCACACAACTGCTGGATCGATGCAACGTCGAGGTCGACCGGGCCGGCCACGACGATGAAGTCGTTGCCGAGGCCTTCCATCTTCACGAAGTCCATGCGTCATCCTCGATCGCGGCAAAGGCGGTGCGCACCCGCTGGTGGACATCATCGTGCCACGGCAGCCAGCGTATTCGCGGATCCCGGCGGAAGAATGTGCGCTGGCGTTTCGCCAATGCGAGTGTCGCCTGGATCGCTCGACGCCGGCCTTCGGCCACGTCGTATTCGCCCGAGACGACGCCGAGGAGCTCCTTGTAGCCGACTGCCTGACGTGCGGTCGACCCGAGAATCGGGGCGAGCTCGGTGACTTCGTTCACGAGCCCGCCGGCCAACATGGCATCGAAACGAGCCGTGACCCGTGCCCCGAGTCGGTCGCCCGGATCAAGGCCGATCGCACGGAATGGGATCAGCGGTTCGTAGCTCCGGATTGCGCGAGCGTCGTCGTGCTCGGCTCGTTGCGAAGGGGTCATGCCCGTGAGCCGCAGGATCTCGACGGCTCGCAGCACTCGACGCGGGTTGGCGAGGTCGACGTACTGACCTGCTTCGGGATCGGCGAGGAGCAGCTCGCCGATCAACAGGGCGTCGTCCGTGGCCTCGAGCTCCGCCCGCAGGGCAACGTCCGTCGGGGGAAAGTCGAGGGGGTCGACGAGCGCCCGAAAGTGAAGACCGGACCCGCCGACAATGACCGGCGGAACGCCGCGCGCCTCGAGTTCTCCGATCACGGCGCGTCCGGCGGCTTGGAACTCGGCAACGCTGTAGGCCTCATCGGGGTCAGCGACGTCGATCAAGTGATGCGGGATCCGGGCCGCGGTCTCGGCATCGACCTTGGCCGTACCGAGGTCCATGCCGCGGTAGATCTGCATCGAATCAACGCTGAGGATCTCCCCGCCGTATCGATCGGCCAGGGCGACGGCCACATCGGTCTTGCCGGCCGCGGTCGGCCCGAGCACGGCAATGCAGGTCAGACAAGGCTCCCGATCAAATGGTGAGGTGCCGCCCGCACGATCTCCGCGTCGAAGAAGGTTCCCGGCTCCCAGGACCCGGGAACGTGGACGAGCTTGTTCCCGCGAGTACGACCGGTGATCAGCGACGGATCACGTTTTGATGGGCCCTCCACCATGATCTCGTAGCGCTGCCCGACCATCTCCTGGTTGCGTTCGAGAGTGATGCGGTTCTGGAGCTCGACCAGGCGATCGAATCGCTCCTGGATCACCTCCGCCGGGACCCGGTCCCCCATCTCCGCTGCGGGGGTACCCGGCCGCGGCGAGAACTGGAACATGAATGCGCTGTCGAACCGGGACTCCTCGACGACGTCGAGCGTCGCCTGGAAGTCCTGTTCGGTTTCTCCCGGAAAGCCGACGATGACGTCGGTGGAGACCGCGAGATCCGGAATGATGGATCGTGCCATGGCGAGCTTCTCGAGGAAGCGCTCCCCGTTGTAGCCCCGATGCATCGCCGAGAGGATCCGGGCGCTGCCGGACTGGAGCGGAAGGTGAAGCTGTTCGCAGACCGCCGGTGTCTCAGCCATCGCAATCGCCACGTCCTCGCGGAGGTCCTTGGGGTGTGGGCTCGTATAGCGAATGCGGCGGATCCCTTCGACCTCGCCGACTCTGCGCAACAGGTCGGCGAAGAGTGGCTTGCGCCCGTTCAAGTCGAGGTCGCGGCCGTAGGAGTTCACGTTCTGGCCGAGAAGAGTCACCTCGGCCACGCCGTCGGCTACGAGACGCCGAACCTCGTCGATCACGTCTCCGGGCCGACGGCTGATCTCGGCGCCGCGGACGATGGGGACGATGCAGAAGGTACAGGAGTTGTTGCAGCCGATCGTGATGGTCACCCATGCCGAGTGTTCCGATTCTCGATGGCTCGGCAACGTCGACGGGATGTCTTCGATGGACGTCGTCTCTTCCCAGATCTCGGTGACCGGACCCCATTCTTCGGCATGATCGAGAAGCTCGAGCACGCGGTGGGTGTTGTGCGTGCCGAACACCACGTCGACCCATTCCGCCCGTTCTTGGATCGTGCCCCGGTCCTTCTGTGCCATACATCCCCCGACCATGATCTGCATGTCGGGTCGCTGCTGTTTGGCTCGTTTCAGTGCACCGAGGTAGCCGTACAGACGCTGGTCGGCATTCTCCCGGATCGTGCACGTGTTGAGGACGACGACATCGGCGTCCTCGGGCCGCTCGGCGGCGACCATGCCGTCCGAGGCCAGGAGTCCAGCGATGCGTTCGGAGTCGTGGTCGTTCATCTGACAGCCATACGTACGCACGAAGAAGCTCCGGCCCGTGCGACTCGGCGCACGCTCCGGCTTGCGCTTCGGCATCCCGAGCAGGATCGTCTCAGTCATGGTCCTTCGGTGGTTGCGGCGCGCCGCACGGGTTCACCCCGGGCTTGCGGTGCTGAGATTCTATCGAACCCCGAGCGGCGGGCCGACCTCGCCAGCCCGGTGACTACCGGGCGTAGTCCGTTGCCCGGTATTCGCGGATCACGGTCACCTCGATCTGGCCGGGGTATTGCAGGTCCTCCTCGAGGCGCTTGGCGATGTTGCGTGCGAGTTCGGTCGACCCGAGATCATCGATCTCTCCCGGATCCACCACGACACGTACCTCGCGGCCTGCCTGCATGGCGAAGACCCGCTCGACGCCGGGAAAGGCTCCTGCCATCTCCTCGAGCCGCTCGAGCCTCCGCACGTAGGACTCGAGGGCCTCCCGGCGTGCTCCGGGCCGCGCTGCGGAAACGGCGTCCGCCGCCTGGACGAGGATGGCCGTGAGGGTTCGCGGCTCGACCTCGTTGTGGTGCGCCTCGATGGCGTGCACGATGGCCGGATCCTCACCGAATCTCCGGGCGATCTCCGCCCCGATCAAGGCGTGTGAGCCCCCTACTTCGTGGCTCACCGCCTTGCCGATGTCGTGGAGGAAGGCAGCTCGTTTCGCCTCTGCTGCGTCGATCCCCAGCTCGCTGGCGAGCATTCCGGCGATGTGGCCAGATTCGACGAGGTGCTCGAGCACGTTCTGCCCGTAGGAGGTGCGGTATTTGAGCCGGCCCGTCAGGCTGATCAGCTCAGGGTGCATACGGGTGAGACCGATTTCGAGCATCGCCCACTCCCCGGCGTCACGAATGGATTGCTCGACCTCATCCTTGGCCTTCTCGTGGGCTTCCTCGATCGATGCCGGGTGGATGCGCCCGTCTTCGACGAGGCGTTCCAACGTGATCCGCGCGACTTCGCGCCGCACCGGGTCGAACGTCGAGACGGAGACGGCTTCCGGCGTGTCGTCGACGATCAGGTTCACACCGGTGACCGCTTCGAAGGCACGGATATTGCGGCCATCTCGGCCGATGATCCGCCCCTTCATGTCGTCGGAGGGCAACGGGACGACCGATACGGTCGTCGTCGAGACGACCTCGGCGGCGAGGCGTTGCACGGTCGTTGCCAGGATTCGCCGTGATCGACGTTCGGCTTCCTCGCGTGCCCGCATCTCGAGGTCACGCACGAGCACCATGGCATCGCGCCGCGCTTCGTCTTCGACCTTGCGGAGGAGTTCCTCCTTCGCCGCTTTCGCATCGAACCCTGCGACACGCTCGAGCGTCGCCCGCGCTTCCTCGCGCATAGACTCGAGCTCAGTGCTGCGGTCGCCGATGGTCCGTTCTTTGTCGAGGAGCATGTCCTCACGCTGCGCGAGGTTGCTGGCTCGTTGCTCGAGCGTCGCCTCACGCTGGACCATACGCTCTTCGAGGTGCGTGACCTCGAGGCGACGGTGTTCGAGCGACGCGTCCTCACGTTCGCGATACGCCTCAGCGAGGCTGCGGGCGTCCTCTTCGGCCCTGGCGAGGGTTCGTTGGGCGTCGAGACGCGCCGAGGCAAGGACCTCCTCAGCCGATGCGGACGCTTCTCGAGTCCTCCGCCGGTGCATTTCCCTGCCTGCAAAGAACCCGACGGTCCCTACCAGCGCGGCGATGATCGTGGAGATCGCCCACTGTTCCATTCCGGCCCCCGTTCTCGGAGCCACTCAACGCAAACGTGCCGAACCCTGACGGGTCCGGCACACACACGGAGCACACGTTGATCAAGACGGCGTATCAGCCGAGGATCCTGCCCCTTTCTCGATCGTGATGTGCGAGGTGCATTGGTCGAGTTTCTTCCGTTGGTGTTTCAATTTCGTGTGTGTGTCGTCACCCGATGGTACCCCACGTTGGTCCAGAACGACACCGATTCTCGACCCTTTTTGGCTTTCGCGACCTCGTTTCGCCACGAACGCCGAAGACCCGCCACATGGCGGGTCTTCGGCCGATGATCGTCGCAGCGTCCGTCAGTCGTCGCCGTCTGCGGCCGCCTCGATGTTCTCTGGTGCCGAGTCGGCGTCCTCGTCATCCTGGATCACTCCGACGGCACGGAGCACCCGATCCTGCAGCTGAACTGCGATCTCAGGATTCTCTCGAATGAAGAGCTTGGCCTTCTCTCGACCTTGACCCAGTTGGTCGCCGTCGAAGGTGTACCAGGCCCCGGATTTGCGCACGATGCCGTGTTCAACGGCGACATCGAGGAGGCTGCCTTCACGCGAGATTCCCTCACCGAACATGATGTCGAACTCAGCGAGACGGAACGGCGGGGCCACCTTGTTCTTCACGATCTTGGCGCGAACGCGGTTCCCGACGTTGTCGGTCCCCTGCTTGATCGCCTCGATGCGACGCACGTCGATCCGGACGCTCGAGTAGAACTTGAGGGCTCGGCCGCCTGGCGTGGTCTCCGGCGAGCCGAACATGACACCGATCTTCTCCCGCAGCTGGTTGATGAAGATGGCCGTGGTCTCCGACCGATTGATGGTTCCGGCCAGCTTCCGCAGCGCCTGCGACATCAACCGGGCCTGCAATCCGACGTGCGTGTCGCCCATGTCCCCCTCGAGTTCCGCACGCGGGACGAGAGCGGCGACGGAGTCGACAACGACCACATCGAGTGCACCCGATCGAATCAGCATGTCGGCGATTTCGAGCGCCTGCTCACCGGTGTCCGGCTGCGAAATGTAGAGCTCGTCGATATCGACACCGAGCGCCCGGGCGTAGACCGGGTCGAGGGCGTGCTCGGCATCGATGAACGCCGCAACGCCACCGTTGCGCTGCGCTTCGGCAACGACATGCAGCGCGAGCGTCGTCTTGCCGCTGCTCTCCGGTCCGTAGATCTCGACGATCCGACCACGCGGCACACCGCCGATACCCAACGCCAGGTCCAGCGCAAGAGCGCCAGTGGGGATGGACTTGATCTGCTGAACGTTGCTGTCGTTCAGCTTCATGATGGCGCCCTTGCCGAACTGTCGCTCGATCTGGGACAGCGCCATGTCGAGGCTCTTGTCCTTCTCCACTCGGAGGCTCCCTTCGTTCCTGGCTCGATGCCGGGTGTGCCGTATCTGCCTGATGCTGTGGTGTCACCGTATCGAGTCGGTGTGACAAGTTACAGCGGTGTGATCTGGTGCCACAGCATAGCGAACGTATGTTCGGTGGCAAGGATAGGGGGCGCCGGAGGCGGCCGAGAGGGACAGGTCCGGCGGGATCGACGAGCCCGCCTCAGTCGCCAGTCGCCAGTCGCCAGTCGTCAGTCGCCAGTCGTCAGTCGTCGGTCGTCAGTACTCGCCGGAACGCTGCGGCCATCGTGGCTGCCTCGGCTTCGCTGAGGAGGCCGGTGAATCGCTGTTCGATGCTCCGGACGTGAGTGACCGCGGCTTCGCGAAGCATCCTGCTGCCCGCGGAGGTCAGCGCCGCGTAGACCCCGCGTCCGTCCTCGGTGGCGCGCTCACGAACCACGAGCCCCGCACGTTCCATTCGATCGACGATGCGGGTGCAGTCCGTGCGGGAGAAGAGCGTGGCGTCGGCGAGTTCGTGCATCCGCAGACGCCCGCCCGCTGCGTTGAGTTGCACCAGCACGTCGTACCAATCGAGGCGCAGCCCGTGGGCTTCACGAAGCTCACGATCCATTTCGTGCGTGAGCTCGTGGTGCACCTCGAGGAGGAGCCGCCATGCGTCCATGGCCTGGCGGACGATCACCGGAACCTTCATCGGGGAATGGTATCACGATCGTTACAGTTGCAATCAGATGTCGGTAGCCTGGCGGCACGCAGCAAGGAGTACACCCGTGGCGCACCCCATCAGAGAACTCGTGCAACTCGGATTCCCGTGGACCGGAATCGACCCGTTCATCTTCACGGTGCATCACGTCGACCACTACCCGGCCGGGAATGCCCAGCAGGGTCCGGCCGCATCCCTGGCGGGCCGCCGCATCGGATCGGACTTCTCCTACAAGGACGGGTGGTCGATGTACCACGGCGACACTGTTCCCGGGTTTCCGCAGCATCCCCATCGCGGGTTCGAGACCGTCACCGTCGTGCGTCGTGGCTACGTCGACCACAGCGACTCGCTGGGCGCAACCGCTCGCTACGGCGGAGGCGATGTCCAATGGCTCACCACCGGCAGCGGCATCATGCACGCCGAGATGTTCCCGCTGATCCACGACGATCGCGACAATCCCCTCGAGCTCTTCCAGATCTGGCTCAACCTGCCGCCCGACTCGAAGATGGTCGACGCCCACTTCTCGATCCTCTGGAGCGAGGACATCCCCACGCTGCAGCCTGCGTCCGGCGTCTCGGTCGACGTGATGGCCGGTACCATCGACGGAGCGACGGCGCCGCCTCCCCCACCCAATTCATGGGGCGCACGCTCCGAGTCGGAGTTGGGAATCTGGCTCCTTCGGCTCGATCCCGGTGCGAGCTGGCAGCTCCCGGCCGCGTCGCCGGAGGTCAATCGAATGCTCCACGTCTTCGACGGCCCCGAGCTCACCGTCGCCGGAACCTCGGTCGGCACCAACGTCGGTGCCCAGCTCGAGGTCGGCTCGCCCGTACCCGTCGAGAACCGCACATCGTTGCCCGTCGAGGCGCTCATCCTCCAAGGCAGGCCGATCGGTGCCCCGGTGTTCCAGATGGGCCCCTTCGTGATGAACACGCCGGAGGAACTGCAACAGGCGTACGACGACTATCGGCGGACGCAGTTCGGCGGATGGCCGTGGTCGACACCGAGCCCGGTGCACGATCGGACCGACGGGCGGTTCGCACTACACGCCGACGGCACCATCGAACACCGCGAGATGCAATCGGTTCGCTGAGCGTCGACGACCTAGACGAGCGCTTCCTGATCTGTGCGCATCGCGCTCCAGATCGCCCAGATGAGCATGCCCAGAGCGATCAGGGACCCGATTCCAGTGAGCCACACGCCGAGGCCAACAGTTGCCGACGCCTGATCGCCCGATTCTGCGATTCGCTGCCGCACATCCATGTAGTCATTCACCAACACGATGGCGGCGTATCCCGCAGCTACAAAGCCCACGAGCGCTGCGGTGAGTTCGCCTCGGTTGCGGGCGAGCAATACGAGACCGCCAACAATCACAGCCGCAACCAACACGGCCGTCGACCACACCTGCAAGCCCGGCATATCGGAATAGTCGGTCACGAGCACGACGGCGGCATGCCCGGCCACGACCAAGCCGACGAAAGCCACTGCGAGTTGCGCCCGTCCGCGGAGGAGCAGCGCGAGTCCGGCGACAAACATGACCCTGGCTGCGGCGAGCGTCAGCTCGCCGTCGGTCGTCTCGGTCCCGGTTGTGGAGAACGTGGCGAAACCGACGTCCACCGAAACCCAGGTCAAGTACGAACCGCGGAATACGAGGATCGCCCCAACGATCACCCCAAGCGGCTTGGCGAGATTGCCCATTCCCCCATGTCCTCCTGTCCGCCCCTCTCGACTTCTCCAGCGTACCCAGACCGACCCGCGAATTCCCAGAGGTTTGTGTCATCCGGGAATACTCGCAATGTCGTTACACTTGTAACTACTACAGAGCTCACCTACGAAGGACGGTCACCTATGCCCGCCATCTCCGTCGACGATCCGTTGACGCTCCCCCGCATCCCTGCGACCGACCTCACTGCGGCCCCGCGTCGCGTGAAGCAGATCACAACGGCTCCCCAGGGATACGAGGGTGAGGGATTCCCGGTGCGGCGCGCCTTTGCTGGCGTCGACCTCGCCGACCTGGACCCGTTCATCCACCTCGATCAAATGGGCGAGGTGGAGTACGCCCCCGGCGAGCCCAAAGGCACGCCGTGGCACCCCCACCGCGGATTCGAGACGGTCACGTACATGATCGACGGGATCATGGAGCACCAGGACTCCGAGGGTGGCGGTGGCGTCATCAGCAACGGCGACACCCAGTGGATGACCGCAGGGTCGGGCCTCCTGCACATCGAGACTCCACCGGAGCACCTGGTGATGTCCGGCGGCCTGTTCCACGGGTTTCAGCTGTGGGTCAATCTCCCGGCGAAGGACAAGTTCATCGACCCCCGCTACCAGGACCTCGAGGGTGCCGACGTGACACTGCTCACGACGCCGGACGGCGGCACGCTGCTGCGAGTCATCGCAGGCCGCGTTGCGGGTCACGATGGCCCCGGCAGCACCCACACGCCGATGACGATGGTGCACGCAACGCTCAGCCCCGGTGCTCGGCTCGATCTCCCGTGGGATCCGTCCTATAACGCGCTCGTCTACGTCCTCAATGGACACGGGACGCTCGGCTCGGAGGCGACACCGATCCAGTTCGGCCAGCTCGGAGTCTTCGGCCCGGGCGATGCCATCACGGTCACCGCCAACGAGTCACAGGAGTCGCGCAGCCCGGAGATGGACGTCCTCATCCTCGGTGGACAGCCGATCCGAGAGCCGGTGGCTTGGTACGGCCCGTTCGTCATGAACACCCGTGCCGAGATCGTGGCTGCGTTCGACGACTTCGAGGCCGGCCGTCTCGGACGGATTCCGGCAACGCGCAACGACGCCTGACGCGACAGCGACGTCCCAAATCATCGGGTCCCCTGCCCCTAGCGGGTTCGCCCAGGATGTGGCACAAATTCCACACACGGGATGACCCGCTTGGGCTGCGGGAACAACCCCTCGTCGAGACCATGTCCACGTCGAACGGGGGTAGCGATGGTTGGGACACTGCATACACGGTTCTCTGAGAGGACCCTCGACCGCCTGTCCGCTCAACTGATGGCCCGACGGGATGCCATCTGTCGATGCCTCGAGTCCTTACAACTCGAGCTCACCGATGCAGCCGAACACCGCGATTGCAGCGATTTGCTCGACGAGTCGTCCGTCGACGACGCCGACCTCGGCACCGACCGGCTCCTTCTGGCGCAGGCACGCCGAGCCTTGGCCTCGACGACCGCAGCGCTGGAACGGATTGCGGACGGCACGTACGGAGAGTGCGCCACGTGCGGAGACGCAATCCCGCTGGTGCGGCTGCGGGCGCTCCCGGACACGCGGATCTGTATCGATTGCAGCCGCGCGATCCGCAAGCATGCCCCGGAGCACGAGGATTGGGACGACGGCTGGACGACGCTGATCTGATCGTCAGCTCAGCACGATCTCATCGAGGCGTTCGTACCGCGCTCCGCCGCGCTCGAGATGGCTCTCGAAGAGCGTGATCCGGTCGACGACCATGACGACGTTGCACGGTTCGAAGCGGTCGAGCCGCTGGGTCACGTCAACCGGTGGACGGACGCGACCGACCGTGAGATGAGGGTGAAACGGTCGCTCCTCCGGGGCGAAACCGACCGTCTGCGCAGCGTGCTCTGCGGCGTCGGCGAGCCGGGAGAGTTCGGCTGTGCCCGATTCGACGCCGACCCACGTCACCGTCGCCCGGCGGGGTTTGGGGAACGCTCCCAAGGACCCAAACCGAATACGGAACGCCGCCGGGAGGTCCGCATCGGCGAGCGAGTGCATGACGCGGTCTCGCTGGACACCATCGGTCCATCCGAGAAACCTCAGGGTCACGTGCCAGTTGTCGGGAACCACCAGTCGATCCGGCCACGCAGCGGCACCCTGAGCTTCGAGGTGGGCTGCGAGCACCGACCGTGTCGACGCATCGAGTCCAACCGCCAGGAACAGTCGCCGACGGTCGCCGGCCGTCATGAGCCGCCCGGCCGCATCCAGCGGTCGAGCCCGGAGGCCTCGTCCTTCGAGCCTCCCCACCACACCCCGGTGAGCGCCAGTCGAGCCAGATGGAGCGCTGCTGTCGTGGTGTAGGCCCGAACTCGTTCACGATCTCCCGGCATGAACAAGGTCTTGGCCAGCACCTGATCGGGCGTGTGAACGCCGACGATCATCGTCCCTGCCGTGCGCTCCTGTGGGTCGGGCCCGGCCGACCCAGTGACCGAGATGACGACATCGGCGCCGAGGACGTCGGCGGCATGAGACGCCATGACACAGGCCACTTCCTCGCTGACGACGCCGTGCTCCTCGATCAGGTGGTCGGCGACACCGAGGACGCCGTGTTTGATGTCGGTGGCATAGGCGACGATGCCACCTCGAAACACGGTCGAAGCGCCCGGGACCGCGGTGATCCTCGCCGAGATGAGTCCTCCGGTCGCCGACTCCGCAGTACCGAGGGTCCAGCCCAACTCCTCCAGTCGACGCAATACGACGTGCTCGATGGTTTCGTCATCGGCACCGAAGACCTTGGCTCCCATTCGGCGTCGCACCTCGGCTTCGACGGGCGCGATCAGCGCGCGCGCTTCGTCGTCCGTTGCAGCCTTGGCCGTCAGCCGGATCTTGATCTCGCCGGCGGAAGCAAGGAATGCAACGGTCGGATTCGTTGACGTCTCGAACAGATCGGCGAAGAGCTCCCCGACCCGGGACTCCGACTCGCCCCAGGTGCGGAGCAGCCGACTGACGACGACTGCGTCGTCGCCGCCGGCCTCGCGCTGCAGGAGCGGAATGATGTGGCCGTCGATCATCGGCAGCATCTCGGCCGGTACCCCGGGCACCGCGAAGATCCACCCCGAGTCGGTCGAGAGCGCCAGACCCGGAGCCGTCCCCTTCCGGTTCGGTATCCGCTCGGCACCGTCCGGGTATTCGGCCTGCTTGAGGTTCGACGAGGGCATCTCCCGTCCGCGGCGCGACCACCAGGCGCGGAGATGGTCGGCATATTCGTCGTCGTACGCCATCGACACCCCGGCAGCCGCACAGATGGCATCACGGGTCAGGTCGTCCTGCGTCGGTCCAATGCCGCCGGTGATGATCACCGCATCGGCACGCCCGAGCGCCGTCTGGATGGCCTCGGCCAGGCGATCGACGTTGTCGCCGACCACCGATTGGTGATGGTGGTCGAGCCCGGCATCGGCCAGCCGAACGGCGATCTCCGTCGCGTTGGTGTTGACGATCTGGCCGAGTAACAGCTCGGTGCCGACCGCAAGCGTTTCGACGATCACGCTGCGCCTCCGACGACTTCCCCGACGAGGTCGGTGCCGTAGCCGCCGGTGATTTCCGCCCGCACCCACTGCCCGGGCGCTCCGCGGTCGAGCAGAATCACACCGTCGATCTCAGGCGCCTCCCGGTAGCTTCGCCCGACCGGCTGGTCGGATTCGACCTGGTCGACGAGCACGTCGAGGATCCGGCCGCGTTGCGCCAGGTTCCGCGAGGTGGTGATGTCTTCCTGGATGCTGTGCAGATAGCGGAGACGTTCCTGCTTCTCCGGCTCCGGCACCTGGGCCTCGAATTCGGCTGCGGGCGTGCCCTCCTCGGGCGAGAACGGGAAGAACCCCGCCCAGTCGAGTTGGGCCGCGTCGAGGAACTCGGCGAGCTGCTCGACATCGGCGTCGGTCTCACCTGGGAAGCCGACGATGAAGCTCGAACGGAGCGTCGCCTGCGGGGCGGCGTCACGGATCCGCTCGATCAGCTCGAGATGCTTCGAGCCGGACCCCGGCCGCTTCATCGCGCGCAGCAGTGGCGCCGAGGCGTGTTGGAGCGAGAGATCGAAGTAGTCGGCAATGCGCGGATTGCCGGCCATCTCTTCGATCAAGGCGGGGCGGATCTCACGGGGGTAGAGGTAGTAGAGACGCAGCCGCCGGAGGCCGTCGACATCGGTCACGAATCGCAGCAGGTCCACGATTCCCGGGGTTGTGCCATCCGATGGGGCGCCGATGTCTCGTCCGTAGGCAGCGAGGTCCTGTGCAACGAGCACGATCTCCCCGACTCCGGCCTCGGTCAACGAGGCGATCTCTTCCCGGATGTTCACCGGTGAGCGGGACCGCTGCTTCCCGCGAAACAGCGGGATTGCGCAGAACGTGCACGGCTTGTCGCACCCTTCGGCGACCTTCACGTAGGCGAACGGGGTGGACGGCGTCGGCCGCTTCACTTGGTAGAGGATGTCCATGTGCGACGTCGGAGCGGGCCGGATCCGGATCGGCTGCCAGTTTGTCATCGTGTCGAGGCGGTCGACGAGCTCGGTGTAACGATCGAGGCCGATCACAGCGTCGGCTTCGGGCAACGCTTCGACCAACTCCGTCTCGTAGCGCTGGGCCATACAGCCGAGCACCACGAGGCGGGCATCCTCACGCTTCGTCTCCGCCGCCTCGAGGATCGTGTCGATACTCTCCTGCCGCGCTGCCTCGATGAACGCACAGGTGTTGACCATCACGACATCGGCGTCCTCGGCCGTTGCGGCGGCGGCGTATCCGGCGCCGTCGAGCATGGCGGTCACCTTGTCGGAATCGACCTGGTTCTTCGAGCACCCAAGCGTCGTGAGCCAGACGGTGGGGCCGTTGGGAGGTGGGGTCATGGAGCCGTGAGGGTAGCCGGGAGCGTCCAGGTAGAACCCGGTTGCGCCCGACTCGGACCGAGCGAGCGATACAGGAAGGTGGACGGCTCCGGCTCCGGTGCCGATCCGATGAAGGAGAAGCGGCCGCCGAGGCGACGTTGTGTCGCGAAGCAGGTGCGCACCACCGCTTTGGCAAGCCCCAACCGCCCGTAGTCCGGGTGCGTACACACCGGATCGATGCCGCACACGCCGTTCTCCGAATCTGCGGTGCCCCGGCAATACGCGGCAACGGTGCCGTCTGGCGCCTTGGCATACACGCTCAGTTCCGGCCGATACATCGGGTTCGATTCGATGCTCTCGAGCGTTGGCGAGACGTCGTGGTCCGTCCCGAAGGCCGCCCGGATGCAATCACTGATCGCGCTGCGACCTACGGCATCGCCAGCGGCCAGTGACTCGATACGGAACCCGTCGGGGACCGAAACGTCGGTCGACACGGCCTCGAGGTCGTACTCCCACTCGACTCCGGTATTCGGTTCCTCGACCGCGCCGGCACCGGTGAGCACGCTGCGGAGCCACTCAGCGGACTTGCTGCTCTCGAGCCGGATCGGATTGCCGGGGGCTGCCAACGGCGAGGCGGGCAGCCATTCGATCACTTCGCGCACGAGGCTGGGAGCCTCCGCCGGCGTGATGACGCACACATCTCCTCGCCCCGTCTCGGCGAGCGCCACTGCGACGATCTCCCTGCCGTTGCGGAGCACCCGGCACTGGGTCGAGAACCAACCCGGTGTTTCCCGCTCCGAGTGGATGTTCGATCCCCACCGCCAATCCATGAAGCGTCCCGTGTCCCAACCCCAGGTTCGCTGGGCAAACGGGTTGGAGGCCCGAAAGAACGCGATCACCTCATCGAGGTTCTCGTTGGTCAGAGGTTCTTCGCTGAACGGCACCAAACCAGAATACGACGCTCCCATCTCTCGGAACTCAATCGGCGAGCGCAGCGATGATCGCGGGAAACGCCTCGTCGGCGAGAGCTGCGATCTCCGCCGTCTGCCGATTCTGGATGGGATGCGGCACAACGACGGCTGCGCCGTCGTAGCCGAGTGCGTCGCATTGCGACTCGAACGCAACCACGAACTCCGTGGTGATGACGTTCACGCCGACGAGCCCGCGATCATCAAGTTGGCGAAGGTCGTGCGAACTGCACGACGTGCACGATCCTCAATCCGAGAGTGCCAGTACGACGGCGTGATTCTCCCGGGCAATCTGCTGGAGCAACTCGACGGGTGCGACACGGGCGTTGGTGGGCTTCCGATAGGTCCGGGTCGCGAACCCGGACCCGGCGAAGAGTTGCTCGAGACGGGCAACAAACTCGTCGCCTCGCATCTTGCCGATATCGAGGAGTGCAATCGACCGCCCGTCGAGCGATGGCAGACGTTCTTGCCGGGGTCGTCGAAGACCCGATGTCTCCGCGGTCGGATCCCGCAGCGGCTCGTTGCTCATACGGTGACCTCCTTGGTCACTGGCTGCGATTCATGACGGAATCGCCCTCCGGTCCAACCTGCACAGATCGCCGAGTACATCCCGGCCGAACCGCCGGCTCGGACGATCAGCAACCCATCAGGCCAGAACTTCGGCACGGTCTCATCGACACGTGACGGGTCGATGCCCTCCCCAACCCCATGGGCGCCCTGAACGAGATCTCGTCCGGGTCGGAGGAGCTCGGCGTGGAGTGCTTGTTCGATCCGCGCCCGATCCCAGCCTTCCGAGGCAAACACCCGGTAGTGCTCGGGCGAGAGCACGAGCATCGCATTGGTGAACTCCGCCAGCTTCGGGTGGCCCACGGCCAAGAGCGCCATCGCAAGTGAGCGGGTGAGCTCCTCTGCGGATCGAGAACGTTGATCGATGACACCTTGGATGCCGTCACCCTGGAACAGCGTCACTGCACTCGTGCCCGGCTCCAACCCGCGGGCAACGGACAGCGGCGTCCAGTCGGGGTCGCTTTCGTCCTCTGCGAAGCAGAACGTGTACTTCCCGGGTCCGCCGAGTGTGGCGCGATCGAGGTCTCCGGGGATTCCTCCCCCGACGTTGCGGACGATGAGTTGCAGGGCTCGCCCGATCGTGGCGTTGGCACGGTTGCCCTGTCCGAGCGCATTCATGCCCGAGTTCATCCCAATCTCCTGCGCAACCGGCCCGTTCACGATGACGATCGGGGACGAGAAGCAGGTCGTGCACAACAGACCGTGCATCGTGAACATCGGATCGAGCGCCGCTTCGAGGGCAGTGAGAACCACGGGCATGTACTCCGGCGTGCATCCGGCCAGCACGGCGTTGACGGCGACCTTTTCGACGGTGATCGGAGCCAGGTTGGGCGGCACGTCGCCGATCACCTCGTCGGGTGCCCGGTTCGTCCCGGAGAGCATTCGCAGGATCCGGGCGTCGGTCGGAGGG
>JASJAX010000042.1 GCA_030066755.1 Acidimicrobiia bacterium | reverse complement strand
TCCCCATAGCGAGCAACGAGATGCTCGTGGGCTCCCGGCTCGGTGGTACGCGAACCACACCCGGGACGCATGGCTGGGAGGTCGGCGCCGAGATCGAGTTCAGTCAGCCGCCGCCATTCATCCCGATTCCAGCCGACGGTACGAGCCGTCTCCGCACCGCCCTCGATCCGAAGCAGGGTCGGCACGGTCTCGACACCTGCGCGAAAGGACTGCTCGAGATCCGTGTCGTCGCTCACACTCAGACCGGCGGGGAAGCCCGGATCGTCCTGCGACCAGATCGTCAGCGACGCAGACCGGTCGAGTTCAACGAGGAGCGGAGCCACCATCCGTGACGTCGCGCAGTCCCGCTTGACGAACACGACGAACTCCGGAGCGGACACGAGCGGATGGTAGCTTTGGCCGGTGAGGAGTCCGGTTTCCGACGAAGAGCCTGAGGCTGAGGTCGATCGCCTCACGTTTCTCACCGGCGCTGATTTGTCGTGGGACGCGGACCGCGTTGCCTACACGACGGTCACGGCCACCGACGGCGACGACATCGCATCGCTTTGGCTCGCGACATCGACCGATGCCCCTGCGCAGCAAATCGACGTCGACGGCGCTCCATCGGCACCCCGTTGGTCGCCCGACGGACGACACCTTGCGTTCACGGCAGTGGTCGACGAGGTTCCCCAGCTCTACTTGGCAGACCTGTCAGGAGACACGGTCCAGAGGCTGACGTCGTTCCCACATGGCGTGATCGGTGCTGCGTCTTGGTCCCCGGACGGCGCCCTGATTGCGGTGAGCGTTGTCCGGTCGCGCCGTACGGATCGCACCTTGCCGTACGCCGTCGACCGCACGCCCTGGCTCATCGACGGTATGGGCGAGGTCACGGACGCCCTCTCCGACATCTGCACGATCGATGTGGAGTCCGGGTTCACGACCCGCCTCACCGATCACCCGACGGTCGATCTCGACCCGCGCTGGTCGGACGATGGTCGCTCCATCCTCTTCGTCCGGACCCATGAGCCGGATGATCTCCGTCCCGTCGACCGCCATGTGGTGGTCGACCTCGCCGGTAACGAAACCGCCGTTGCGTGGCCGGGAGGGATGTACGCGGCCGGCACGTTCGCTCCCGACGGCCGGGTGGTGTCGACGGCGTATCGCCAGGGTGATCGACGGCGCGGAACGGCCCCGGACCTGTTCGTGACCGACCTTGCGGGGATGTCGGACAACCGCACCGAGGGGATGGACCTTCATGTGGGCGCCTCGGTCCTCGCCCATACGCCGGGGCGGATCATGGACCCGGGACGGTTCATCGGCGTTGTCGACGGTCGAGCGATCCTCGCCCAGCTCGTCGGAGGCGAACAGCGCTTGGTCGCCGTTGCCCTGGATGGGGAACGGAAGGTGCGATCGCTGCTCGACGGGCCGGCGGCTCACGCTGCGGTCGCAATCCGCGGAAGCACCGTGCTTCATGCGACGAGCTCGATGAACCAACCACCCGACCTGTTCCTCCTCGACCTCGCCGACGGGGAATCGACGCGCATCACGGATGTGAACGCCGAGCGAACGCCGGTCCCGCTCGATGTCCGCTCGCTCGACGTGACGTCGGACGACGGAACGGTCGTCGAAGCCTGGTTCCTCGCACCGCCCGAAGCCACGACTCCCCTGCCCACGGTGCTGTTGATACACGGCGGCCCGTACGCAGCGTACGGGCATGTCTTCGACCTCGACGCCCAACGCCTGGCGCGCGCCGGCTACGGCGTCCTGATGGCGAACCCGCGGGGCTCGCTTGGCTACGGTTCCGCGTTCGGAACGGCCACGCAGGGCGCCTGGGGAACGCGGGACTACGAGGACCTCATGGCCGTTGTCGACACTGCGATCGACCGAGGCTTGGCCGACCCAGATCGGCTGGGAGTGCACGGACTCTCTTACGGCGGATACATGACCGCATGGATCGTGACCCACACCGATCGGTTCCGGGCCGCCGTCTCGGAGAACCCGGTGATCGACCTCCGCAGCTTCCGCGGCACGAGCGATATCGGGATCACCTTCACCGACGACATCATGGATGGCACGCTCGTCGAGGTACCCGAGCGGTATATCGAATGCTCGCCGCTCACCTACGCACCACACTGCACGACGCCGACTCGTCTCATCGTTTCCGAGAGCGATCATCGTTGCCCGCCGTCACAGGCCGAGCAGTTCCACAGTGCGCTGCGTGAGCACCATTGCCCCACCGACATGATCCGGCTCCCCGGTGCGAGTCACGCTGGGTCGGTCTTCGGCGAACCCGCAGTGCGCCGCGCCAAGGCGATCGCACTGCTCGAGTGGATGGACCGATACGTGCGAGGCGGACCGTGATCCCGGCGCAGCCCATTGACACGTTTCGCGTTCGCCAACCGGCCATGGTCGAAGACCTCGAGCGCCTCGTCATGACCGAATCACCCTCGTCAGAGCCCGAAGCCTGCCGTCGGGCCGCAGCGGTCCTCGATGAGATCGCCGAACCGCTCATCGGACGAGCCCGATGGCTCGAGGCACCCAACGGTCGAACTCACCTGCTGTGGCAGTTCGGAACAAGAATCGACGTGCTCCTCTTGGGGCACATCGACACGGTGTTCCCGCTCGGCACGATCGACGATCGACCGTTTCGGATCGACGATGGGATCGCAACCGGCCCGGGCGTGTATGACATGAAATCGGGGCTCGTGATCGGGATCTACGCGATCGCATCGCTGGCGTCGCGCAACGGCGTGGCGTTCCTGGTCACCGACGACGAAGAGATCGGATCCCACGACTCGAGACATACCATCGAGCAGTTTGGAGCGAACGCATCGGCGGCCCTGGTGCTCGAGGGGACAACCGACGGACACGAAGCCAAGGCGAAGACGTCACGGCGCGGATCAGCGTTCTATCGCCTGACGATCACCGGCCGTGCCGCCCACGCAGGAATGAACCCCGAGGACGGCATCAACGCGGTGATCGAACTCGCCAACGTCATCCCGGCCGTTGCGGCGCTCGGTGAGCGCTCTGCGGGCACGACGGTCACCCCGACCATGGTCACCGGCGGGACGGCCCTCAACGTGGTCCCCGCGCACGCCGAGGTAGCCATCGACGTCCGGGTGACCGAGGAGGGTGAGCAGCAGCGTGTCGACGCAGCCCTGCGGGCGCTCTCAGCCAGCCTTCCGGGCGCATCTCTGCATCTCGGGGGTGGTCCCAACCGGCCGCCGATGCCGGCGTCGGCGACCGCCGAGCTTCTCGCCGTTGCGCAGGCAGCAGCCGCCGACCTGGACCTACCTCGCCTCGAAGGCGCGCCGGTGGGCGGAGGGAGCGACGCCAGCTTCATCGCCGGTCTCGGTGTCCCGGTACTCGACGGCCTCGGCGGGGTCGGGAGCGGCGGGCATCAAGACGATGAGTGGCTGGCCGTCGACCGCATGGCCGAACGGACAGCCCTCCTCGCCAGAGTGATCGAACGGCTCCAGCCGGCGCCCACCTGAAATTGAGCCGTCAGCCCAACCGGCGATACCCACCTCGGAAGTAGAGCAGCGGGTCGGGGATGTCCTCGAGCTCGAGCTCGTCGATCGTGGCTTCGACGATGATCGAGTAGCTGTCTTCGTCCATGTCGGCAACCGAGCAATAGACCCGATTACCCATGTCCTCGATCACCGGACCCCACAACGAATGGCGCACATCGAGGCCGGCGAACACGCCACCGGGTGACGGCCGGATGCCTGCGAAGACGTCGGCGCGTGCCCGATGTTCGGCGGTGCACACGTGGACGACGAACTTCCCGGTTGTGTCCATTGCATAGAAGAGCTCGGTCGTGCTCCCGACGAGGAAGTAGAGGTAGGGCGGCGTACCCTCTGCCACCATGAGCGAAGAGACGGTCAATCCGACGCCGTGACCGTCCTCACCCGAGGTGACGATCGTGACAGGTGCGGCAAGGCGGCCGCGCAACTGACGCACCGGGTCGCGCTGCTCTGGCGGCAGTACGAACGGATGCTCCTCGTGGATACCGCCCTGATCGGTCAAACCGTGGTCTCCTCTCGATCTCCGTCCAACGGCACGAGCTCTCGTACACGCCGAGTGAATCGCACCCGTCGGGTGTAGCCGGCCGCCCGAGCCGCCGCGACGGCGAGATGCCGATCGCGGGCCGCCTCGTGCGGAAAGTGCGCATCGCTGGCGAGACTGATCTCGACCCCCGCCTCGAAGCAGACCTGAAGGAACTCCGGTGCGGGGTACATCTCGCCTATCGGCTTGTGGAGGCCCGCAGTTGATACCTCGATTGCAGTTCCCGTCTCAGCGGCGGCCGTCGCAACACGTTGGTAGGACGCGAGTGGTGGCGACGCAAGCCGGTGACCGTGCTTCTTGACGACGTCGGCGTGCGCCAGGATGTCGACACTGCCCGACGCCGCCAATGCCGTCTCCCACTCGAAGTAGTCCTGGTACGCCTGCTCGACCCCGCGTCGATCGAACTCGAAGACGGCATCGTCGTGATCGATCGACCAGCCACCGACCCAATGGATCGAGCCGATCAGGAAGTCCCAGGGATACGGCTCGAGGAGGTCGAGTACCGCTTCAATGGAGTTCGGGAAGAAGTCGACTTCGAGACCGAGCTTGACCGGCAGCCCGCGTTCCTGCGCAGCCACGACGGCCGCAACGTAGCTCTCGAGCGAGAGCGTCCGGTCCTCGTGGACAAAATCGCGAGCCTGCGCTGCGAGGTCGGCTTGCGGCTCGGTCTCCCAGAACGGCCCGAGTGCGTCGGCCGACTCGACACATCGGTAGAGGTGCTCGGTGAAGCCGACCTCATCGGCACCGCGTTCTTGGGCCACTTCGACGTACGCCTCGATGTGCCCGGGCGGATACACGCCGGGTGGCGGCCCATCGCCCGTGTACGGGCCGTGGGGGTGAAGGTGCACGTGATAGTCGCCCATCGGCTGCGAGCGTAGCGTTGCCCGGCGCCGCCACCGGTAGGGTCTTGGCATGGAGCTCCACGAGCATTGGATGGCCCGAGCCATCGAACTCGCCCGCCAGGCTCGCGACCGTGGCGATCACCCATTCGGTGCCCTCTTGGTCGCAGACCGACGTGTGGTCGCGTCGGCCCGCAACGCCGTGAACACGGAGTCAGACGTCACGCAGCACGCCGAGCTACGACTCGTCAGCAAGGCCAGCAAGACGGTCGATCAGGAGACCCTCGGTCGATGCACGCTGTACACGAGCACCGAGCCGTGTCCGATGTGCGCCGGCGCCATCTACTGGGCCGGAATCCCAAAGGTCGTCTATGGGTTCCCGGCGGCGTCACTCACCGCGATGACGGACGGCAGCCACGGCCATCCGTTCGAGGTGGAGGGCCCCGTCCTCGAAACCCAAGCGCGCCAAGTCCACGAAGGCTTCTGGTAGCCGATCTAGGTAATCAGTACTCAGTAATCAGTACTCAGTAATCAGTACTCAGTAATCAGTAATCAGTATTCGGTAGCGACCGGCGAGCCGAGCAGGGCGCTTCGAGCGCGCATCGAGGTGGCGGACTCGACTGGCGACTGACGACTGGCGACTCGGCCGAACGTCCGCCGTCCGCCCGTGAACGGCCACCCGACCAGCTACCTACGCCCTCACGTAGGCTGCGTATCTACCCCACGAAGCCGCGGATAACGGGTCTGCCAATGGCGGTAACAGAACTCACGCTGGTTGTAGGCCGAGAGGCGCGTCTCACATGAGCGATCGGCACATGTGCGCAGCTCCGTCGTGCGACGCGGTCGGCGCCCGGACCCACCGGGCCGCCGTGCAGTCGTGGTTTCACCGGCCATGGCTGCTCCCTTCGTACCGAAGATGTGCGCTCCCCCATGAGCGCTCAGCGCCATTTACACTATGCCAATAGTGGCAATAGCGCAAATACCCTCGATCAGGTGAGCGCAAGCCGAACGGCGGCAACGACTGCAGCCGCAACGAGGATCCACCGGACCCAATCCGCGCCCTTGGCAACCGCCAAACGGGCGGCGATCCAGGCGCCGGTCATCTGCCCGCCCGCCAGCACCACCCCGACGGCCCAATCCACTTGGGCGGCCCGGGCGAACAGCAGCAGCGTGAGCGGGGTGTAGGCGGCGATGAGCACCACCTTGGCGGCGTTGCCGTTGACGAGATTCAGACCGCCTCCGAGTACGAGCCCGGCGAGCAGCAGAAACCCGACGCCGGCCTGGACGAAGCCGCCGTAGAACCCCACTCCGAGGAACACGAGCGTGCGCCAGGGTTCGTGCAGTGCTTCGTCGCGCTCCTCGACCCATCGCGCCGGACGGGCGACGACCGATGCTGCCACCAAGAGCAGCACGCCGGCGAACACCTTGCGCATGACATCTGCCGAAGTCTGCGTTGCGACCCACGCACCGAACGCTGCCCCGATCACGGTTGGGATCAGCAACGGGACGACGCGCCGCCACGGGATGGCCTTGCCCTGCTGGAAACCTGCAATCGCCGAGAGGTTGGCGGCGAGGATCGCGATCCGATTCGTCCCGTTGGCCGTGTTGATGCCCACCATCTCGTTGAGGATCGGGATCGTGATGGCCGACCCACCGCCGGCGAGTGCATTGATGAACCCGGCGGCGCCGCCGCCGAGCACGAGGAGTACCGCCTCGACGGGCGTCACGGGGCCGACAGTGCGTCGATCAGCGCACCCATGAACTCCCGTCCGGTGCCGCCGTCGATCACCCGGTGGTCGTACGACAGCGACAGCGGGAACTCCCGCCCGACGGTCACCGCGCCATCTCTGACGACGGGACGTGGATCGGCACGTCCGATCGACACGATCGCCGTCGTTCCGTACGGAACGATCGGTGTGCCGTATCGACCCCCCACAGCGCCGATGTTCGACACCGTGAAGGTCTGCCCGTGGAGCTCCTCGGGCCGGGCGGAGCGACCCCGAGCCGCATCTGCGAGCCTGCGCACTTCGGCACCGAGTTCATGGACCGTGCGTTGATCGGCGTCGTGGATCACAGCCACCATGAGGCCTTCCGGAGTGTCCACCGCAAATCCGACGTCGTAGTGCAGCTTCTCGAGCACGTCATCGCCCGAGATCGAAGCATTGAAGACCGGGAACTGCTGCAGTAGCGGCACGATGCGTGCGATGAGGAGCGCTTCCAGTGGCGGTTTCCCGGCGGCCTCACGAGCTGCGAGGAGTGGCTCGGCGTCGACCTCGCCGTACGTCGTGACGTGAGGGATCTCCTGCCAGGAGCGGGTGAGATGCTCGGCGATCGTGCGTCGGGTCGGCGACATCCGAACGCGTCGCACCGGACCCATCTCTGCGGTCGCCTCGCGAACGTCATCCTCCGTGATCCGTCCCGCCGGACCGGTGCCGACAACACTCGACAGGTCGACACCGAGTTCGGCTGCGAGCCGGCGAACCCTGGGCAGCGCCTGTGGCCCGTCATGCGGCACATCCGCCAGTGTTGTTGCCTCTTCGAGTGATCCCACGATCGGGGCCGCCGTACCGACCGGTCCTCGGGCGTCGACGCCCATGCCGGGCTCCCATTCCTCGCCGGGTTCACCCACAACGGCGAGGATCGCTTCGATCTCGAGCGTCTCCCCGGCGACGGCACCCTGATAGAGCAGCGTCCCTCCGACCGGCGACGGGATATCGAGCACCGCCTTGTCGGTCTCGACCTCGACGAGCGGCTCGTCCATCGTGACCTCACCGCCGACCTCGACGTACCACGAGACGATGACGGCCTCGGCGAGACCTTCACCGACATCGGGGAGGTGGAATTCCGTTGCCATCAGGCCTCCAGCGTTCGTCGGGCCGCCGCCACGATCTGATCGACGGTCGGTAAGTAGTGCTTCTCTGCCCGCCGCAGCGGGATCACGACGTCCCACCCGGTGATGCGTTCGATCGGCGCATTGAGGTGATAGAGCGCATGCTCTTGGAGCACTGCGACGATCTCTGAGGCCATGCCGGCACTGCGGTGCGCCTCCTGGACGACCACGGCGCGTCCTGTCTTGCGAACCGAGTCCACCATCATCTCGGTGTCGAACGGCACGAGGCTTCGCAGATCGATCAGCTCGACCGACACACCGTCGTCCTCGAGCTGCACGGCGGCAGCCCTCGCCTCCTTCATCATCGCTCCGTAGGCGATGATCGTGACGTCGCGTCCTTCGTGCTCCATCGCCGCCAGTCCGATTGGCACGGTGTAGTGCCCATCGGGGACATCGCCTTTGATGCTGCGGTATACCCGGATCGGTTCGAGGACGACGACCGGATCCGGATCGTCGATCGCAGCGAGCAGCAAGCCCTTGGCGTCGTACGGGTTCGACGGCACGACGACCTTGACACCTGGGGTGTGGACGAACATCGCCTCGGCGGATTCGCTGTGATGCTCTGCGGCGCCGATCCCGCCGCCGTAGGGGATGCGGATAACCATGGGCGCCGTGAAACGGTGGCGCGATCGGTTCCGGATCCTTCCTACGTGGTTGATGATCTGATCGACCGCAGGGTACGAGAACCCCATGAATTGGATCTCCGCGATCGGGCGGAGACCGGCGATCGCCATACCGAAGGCGGCCCCGATGATCCCGGATTCTGCCACCGGGGTGTCGATGACCCGATCCGGCCCGTACTTCTTGAAGAGACCGTCGGAGACGCGGAACACCCCGCCGGTCACTCCCACGTCCTCACCGAGAAGCACGACATCCGGAGCTTCGAGCGCTTCGTCAAGAGCAGCGTTGAGCGCCTGCGCCACCGTACGTTCAGTCATGCGCACGCTCTCCCCTGGCCAGACGCTGCTGTTCGCGCAACTGGGTCGTCGGTTCGGCGAACATCGCCTCGAAGATCTCGTCGGACGACAGCGGCGGCAACGCCTCGGCCTCGGCCACTGCAGCTTCGACGATCTCGTGAGCGTGGTCTTCGATCCCGGCCTCCCAATCGGCGTCCCAGCGACCGTTTCGCTCGAGATACCGCCGAACTCGTTCGAGCGGATCTCGCTCGGCCCACATGCCGACGGCCGCCGTGTGGCCGTAGCGGCCGGGATCGTCCGTCGTGGTGTGCGGACCCATCCGATATGTCAGCGCCTCGATGAGCGTGGCCCCTCCCCCATTGCGGGCTCGATCGACCGCCTCGGCGGTAGCGGCGAACACGGCCAGGAGGTCGTTGCCATCAACGAGGACACCGGGCACGCCGTACCCCGCACCCTTGGAGGCAATCGTTTCGGCCGCGGTCTGACGATCACGTGGCATCGAGATGGCCCAGCCGTTGTTCTGACAGAAGAACACGACCGGCAGGGTGTAGACCCCGGCGAAATTCATGGCCTCGTGGAAGTCGCCCTCGCTCGTAGCGCCGTCGCCGAACAAGGTGAGCGCAACGGCGCCCGTTCCCTTGAGCTGCTCGGCCCACGCCAGGCCCACGGCGTGGATCATGTGACCACCCACGGTGATCGAAGGCGGCAGCACATTCACACCTTCCGGGGCCTGACCGCCGCGTTCGTCGCCGGTTCGGCCCAGCACGAGGTTGACCCACGGGTATCCATGTGCCCACATCGCAGCGGCGTCACGATACGTAGCAGCGACCCAGTCACGAGGCTCGAGCGGGGCAACGCTGCCGATCTGGCACGCCTCTTGGCCCTCGAACTGCGCATAGGTGGCGAGCCGACCCTGGCGTTGCATCGCCGAGGCCTTGTGATCGTAGGTACGCGCAATCACCATCGATTCGTAGAGGTTCTGGATGGTCTCGAGATCGAGCGGTGAGTCGGCGAGGAGTTCGCCGTTCTCGTTGAGGATGGTGCGCGGTTCGGGCATGGGCGGGACGCAGGCTAACGGACGCCGCCCCAACGACGACGGACGTTCAATCAACGATGGTCGCTTGCCGCCAACCGCGCACGGAGTTGATCACTGCCACTTCGTCGGCCTCACGGACATCGTCGAGCGTGATGACCCGCTCGGTGATGGTGCCCTTGTCGAGGAGGACCCGCCGGTGAACCCCGCCGAGGAGCCCAGAATCGAGAGGTGGGGTGAACCACGCGTCGCCGAATCTGACGGCCACGTTGCCGATAGTGGACTCCGTGACCTCATCGTCCTCGTTGACCAGGATCACGTCGTCGACATCCGGCCGCCGGACGGCCGCCTCGTCGTAGCGAATGCGTCGTGTCGTCTTGTGGAAGAGGAAGACGTTGTGTCGCGATACACGGGCGGTGTCGATGGCGACGCGCATCGGACCGCCGGTATCGAGCGGTTCGAGTTGCTCGTCGGTGACGTGGACCTCGACGACACCGTTCCGGCTTGCGATGAGACGCACCACCCGTGCGCCGCGCTCGTTGCGAACCGCAGCTTCGAGTGCTTCCCGGGCGTGATGTTCGTCGAACCGGTAGCCGAAGTATGCCGCCGACTTCCCGACCCGCTCGAGGTGTTCGTCGAGCCACCAGAAACCGCGAGCATCGTCCCAACGGATGGTCTCGAAGAGATCGAAGTCGGGGCGTCGCTCGACCAGCAACGCCGACTTCAGCCGTGCCTCCTCGTATTCGGCCGTCGAAACCGAGTCCCAGGTGATACCTCCGCCAACGCCGTACTCCGCCAGGCCTTCGTCCTGGTCGACCACCACCGTCCTGATCGCCACGTTGAAGTCGGCGTCGGGACCCTCTGAACCGGGAGGTGCAACGTATCCGACGGCGCCGCAGTACACGCCACGCGGCGTGTGCTCGAGGCCGGCGATGATGGCCATCGTGCTGGCCTTGGGAGCCCCGGTCACGGATCCGGAAGGGAAGAGCGCCCGGAACACGTCGACGAGATCCGCATCATGGAGGTCGGCCGAAATCTGTGACGTCAGTTGCCAAACGGTCTCGTAGCGTTCCAGCTGGACGAGGTGGTCGACGGATACGCTCCCGAACTCTGCGATCCGTCCGAGATCGTTGCGAAGCAGGTCGACGATCATGAGGTTCTCGGCCCGATCCTTCTCCGAGGCCAGGAGCTGGATGCCCATCTGTTCGTCCTCCTCCGGCCAACGTCCCCGACGGATCGTCCCCTTCATCGGGCGCACCTCGATCCGGCCGTCGTTGATGCGGAAGAACCGCTCCGGCGAAGCGGACACGATGCGGTAGCGGCCTGCATCGAAACACGCCCCGTAGGCGCCGCGCTGGGCGAGCATGAGGTCCCGGTAGAGCTCATAGGGGTCGCCGGAGAATGCCGCCCGGAGCCGGAACGTGTGGTTCACCTGATACGTCTCGCCGTCGGCGATGTGGACGCGGATCCGTTCGATGGCCTCGTCGTATTGGGCCTGGTTGGTGGTCGGCGTCCATGCGCTGACCGAATAGGGCGCCGGGTGCACCTGACGCGGTTCGAGTGCGGGAAGCTCCTCACGGCGCTTGTAGAGCCCGAACCAAACGACCGGGAGTTGATGGAAGGGATCACCGAGCAGGCGGCTGCGCACCCGAAGACTCGAGTCGAATGCCGGGGCCGCCTCGTAGCCGACGTACCCACCGGCCCACAAGCCGCGGCGCGTCAGCTCGCGGACACGCTCCAACGCCGGTACGACCTCATCCACGGAGCGAGCGATGACCTCCTCCTGAAGGCCCCGGAGGGCAAAGGACCGCTCACCGCCGGCCGTCAGGTCGTCGAATCGGGCGCACGGGAACATGAACTGAGCGTACCCAACGCGTGACGAGCCGAATCCACCGATGTCGGCGAGGAAGGATCTACTGCTGCGAGCCGGCCAGCACTTCGTCGAGTTCGTCGACGGTGATCAGCACGGTCCGGGCTTTGGAGCCCTCCGACGGTCCGACGATGCCCTTCTGCTCGAGAATGTCCATGACCCGGCCGGCACGAGCAAATCCGATCCGAAGCTTGCGCTGCAGCATCGACGTCGATCCCAGCTGAGACCGGACGACGAGCTCGATGGCCTGCTGCATGATCTCGGGATCTTCGCCGTCGTACTCTTCCTCAACGGCCTGTGCCTGCTGCGCAACCTCGAAGACGTCCTCGTCGCGGTACTTGGCGCGCTGCTGCTCCTTCACCCAATCCACGACGGTGTGGATCTCCTTCTCAGTCACGAAGGCACCCTGGATACGTTCGGGTTTCGGATCCCTGGCGGTGACGACGAGCATGTCGCCGAGCCCAACGAGCTTCTCCGCTCCAACCGAGTCGATGATCACGCGGGAATCAGTCTGCGACGCCACTGAGAACGCAAGGCGGGATGGGACGTTGGCTTTGATCACGCCCGTGATCACATTGACCGACGGACGCTGCGTCGCGAGCACCAGGTGGATTCCCACGGCACGGGCCATCTGAGCGATCCGCACGATCGACTCCTCGACCGCGCGGCCTGCAACCATCATCAGGTCGTTGAGCTCGTCGACGACGATCACGATGTAGGGGAACCGATCGAAGGACTCTTCGTCCAGGCCTCCGGCGTCCCACTTCTCGCGATACGAGATGATGTCGCGCACACCGGCGTCGGCAACCAACTCATACCGGCGATCCATCTCGGCGACGGCCCACTGCAGCGCGTCGGACGCCTTCTTGGGGCTGGTGATCACCCGGGTGAGTAGGTGGGGTACGTCGTTGTACTGCCCGAGTTCGACTCGTTTCGGATCGACGAGGATCAGCCGGACTTCGTCGGGACGGGCACGCATCAGGATCGACGTCACGAGCGCATTGATGCACGACGACTTCCCGGCACCGGTGGCGCCGGCGATGATCACATGCGGCAGCTCGTGGAGCGTGAGCATCCGTGCCGCCCCGGAGATGTCTTTGCCGAGGCCGACCCGCAAC
This sequence comes from Acidimicrobiia bacterium, assembly GCA_030066755.1. Taxonomy (GTDB): domain Bacteria; phylum Actinomycetota; class Acidimicrobiia; order Spongiisociales; family UBA5794; genus JASJAX01. The sequence continues at coordinate 1,468 of JASJAX010000042.1, read as the reverse complement.
GGGTCTGGATCTGCTTGGGCTTCGGCACTGGCCAGGATGTCGCCGAGCGTCACCAGCTGACGGTGCCGGTTCGGAACCTCGATGCCGATGGCGGACTTCCCGGGAATCGGCGCCAGGATCCGCACATCGGGCGACGCCAGGGCATAGGCGATGTCGTGCGACAGTCCGGTGATGCGCGACACCTTGACGCCGGGGGCGAGTTCGATCTCGTAGCGAGTGACCGTCGGGCCGGGCACGATCTTCGTGAGTCGGGCGTCGACGCCATGTTGGTGGAGCGATTCGGCCAGTTCCGCCGCAGTGGCTTCGAGACTGCGCCGGTTCTGCTGGCCACTCTCGGAGAGGCGCAGAATGTCGAGCGGTGGCAGTGCGTAGTCCGGTCCGTTCGGCGGCTTCGGGATCGGGCGCGACTTCTGCTTCGGCCTGGTCTTCTGCGGTGCACTCGCCGCCTCCGGCTGGTTGGGAGGAGCCTGGCGCGGTGGTGCGGTCTGTTGTTGGATCGCCGGCCGTGCGATCGGCAGCTTCGACGCCCGCTTCTCAGCGCGGCGGCGTGCGATCCGGTATCGCATCGTTGCGAACGTGCTGCGAATCGTGAGCCACACGTCGCGGATCGTCGCTTTGGTGACCACGAGCGCGCCGAGTCCGGTGACGGCGAGCAGCACGATGAACGAACCCCAGAAGCCGATGAGCCGCCTGAGCGGGAACGCAACCAACGCTCCGATAGCGCCGCCGCGTTCCACGATGAGGTCGAGGTTGTCGTAGAACTGCACGGCGCCATTCATGAGGTGGAACATCGACAGTGAGCCCACGAAGATCGTGGCGATGCCGATCGAGAGCCTGGCGTAGTCGGCTCGGGGCATGGTGCCGACCATGGCGATCCCGACGACGGTGAGTGCGATCGGAACGAAGAACGCCCAGATCCCAAAGAGGAATTCGAGGCCGGTCAGCGCCCATCGGCCGACGGGACCGGCGAGGTCGAAGAACGACAGCGCAACCAGCACCGAAAGCACGATGAGCACGATGCCCCAGACGTCGTCGGTCTGGCGACCGAGTCGGGTTCGCAGCCGGTCTTTCATGGATCGCAGCGCGCGAACCACACCTTTGGGCTGCCCCGTCGTCCGGGTGGATTTCCTGGTCGGTTTCTTAGCCGTTGCCCTACTCCGCCCCTTGGCCCCTCGGCCCTTCGTCCGTGTTGCCATGGGTAGGGACGACGATACAACACCCCGCGACCTGCGCCAACGACTATTCGCGCGAGCCTGCGCGCGGAGAGTTACACGCGTGTAATTCGGGCTCCGCTACGGCTGTGCTCTGGCTTGAGAAGGCCCTCCCCCGAGGGAGCGCGGCCACTTCATGGCCCGCGGGCGGGGTGGTGGAAGTGGTAGGTGCCGGTTGTGGTCTTGGTGATGGTCCAGTGGGTGTTCTCGACCAGGGTGTGGTGTCGTCGGCACAAGAGGATCAGGTTGTTCAGGTC
>JASJAX010000041.1 GCA_030066755.1 Acidimicrobiia bacterium | reverse complement strand
CGTACTACGTAGCCCGAAACCGAGACATGGGCCGTGGGCGGACGACAGGTTAGCCCACCAGACGCACATGCAAACCAGTACAAGACCCCGTTCGGCTCGGCAGTGGCTTCTCGGGCGACGTTGTACGTCGTACGTTGTACTGAGCGTTGAGGCGAAGCCTCAGCGCTCCATGACCCCCATCGCCATCTGCTCGAGACGGGCGACACGGTCTGGGATTGGCGGGTGCGTGCTGAACATCCGGCCGAATCCGCCGCTGCGGGGGCTGCCACGGCGACCGAATGCCTTGAGCGGGTCGGCGATGAAGAGCTGCGAAACCGCCGGATCGACATCCATCGGCACCTGCGTCGTACCGCGCTCGAGCTTCGCCAGGGCACTCGCCAACGCAAGCGGCGAGCCGGTGGTGAGGGCGCCGGATCGATCTGCCTGGTACTCGCGAGACCGGCTGATCGCCATCTGGATGACCATCGCTGCGAGCGGCGCCACGATGATCGCGATGATGCCGCCGATCGCACCGAGGGGGTTGTTGTCCCGGCGACCGCCGAGCCCACCCCAGAACGCCATCCGGGAGAGGAATGACAGTGCGGCACCAATGGTCGCGGCGATCGTTGCGATCAGGATGTCGCGATTCTTGACGTGGGCCAGTTCGTGAGCGAGCACGCCCTCGAGCTCTTGCCGGTTCATGATCTGCAGGATTCCGCGAGTCACGGCGACGGCCGCATTGGCCGGGTTCCGGCCCGTTGCAAAGGCGTTCGGTTGCGGCGACTCGATGAAGTAGAGACGTGGCATCGGCATGTTCTCGCGCTGAGCGAGCGAACGAACGATCTGATACACGTCCGGCAGCTCATGCTCCTCGATGGGCACTGCACGGGCCGCACGAAGCGCCAGCCGGTCGGAGAAGAAGTACATCGCGAAGTTGAGGCCGGCAGCGAAGACGAGGGCGACGATGGCCCCACTCTGCTGGCCGAGCGCGAAGCCGACGGCGACGAGTAGGCCGCCCAGCAAGCCCATGAGCGCTGCGGTCTTCATGTTGTTCATGGCCAGAATCGTACCGATGGCGCCGCACTATGTGGGCGCAACGCGTGACCAACTCCGAGGCAACGACCACGCTGCGTGGTTGCGCAATTGCCGGATGTCACAGCCCCTCGCTATCGTCGGCACACATGGGCTGGGCGATCAAACGGGGGGCGCTTCCATTCTTGGCGACCTGTATCGACCGCTTGGTGTCAAGGGAACAAGAAGTGGGAGAAAGGGCTTGATCCCGTGTTTCGTCGATTCACGTCGCTGCTCGCAGCGCTGACCGTCATCCTCTCGACCGTCGGGCCGGTTGCTGCTCTCGAGTCATCACCAACCGACACGCCCACGCGCTGGTCGACGTCGGACCTGGCGCAGGCCCAAGCCGAACAGGTCGTCGAGAACCCGTTCAAAGACGCCGAAGAGGGCATCTTCCTCGTCCGGTTCGCCGACGCACCGGTTGCCACATACCGCGGCGGCGTCGACGGCCTGGCCGCCACGAGCCCACTCGCGACGGGATCGGGCAAGCTCGACGTCGAGTCGCCCCGGGCAACTGCCTACACCGCATACCTCGAGCGAGCGCAGGCGGCGATGGTGGATCGCATCGAGCGAACGATCGATCGTGAGCTGGACGTCCGGTTCCGCTACACGAACTCCAACAACGGCATCGCCGCCTGGATGACGCCGACCGAAGCGGCCCGAGTTGCCAAGATGCCGGGCGTCGTGTTCGTCCAGCCCGACCTCGAGCGTGAGCTGCAGACCGACAGCGGACCGGCATGGATCGGCGCACCCGGCATCTGGGACACGCCAGCTTGTGACGAGGGCGACGGCTGCGGTGAGGGCATCATCGTCGGGATCATCGATTCCGGTATCAACCCGGCCAACCCGTCGTTCGCCGACATCGGTGGTGACGGTTACGACCACACCAATCCGTTCGGCTCCGGCAACTACGTCGGCGTTTGCGACCCGACAAACGCAGGCGACGATGAGGTGAAGCCATACGATCCAACCTTTGCGTGCAACGACAAGCTGATCGGGGCGTGGGGGTTCAATTCCGTGGACGGCCAGTTCCCCGGAAACTCGCCCTTTGACAACGACGGTCACGGTTCGCATACGGCGAGCACGGCGGCCGGCAACTTCGTCGAGGCAACCCTCGTCGGTAACGACTCCGGGGCCCCCGGAGGCCCGATCACCGAGACGGTGATGATCTCCGGCGTCGCTCCCCACGCCAACATCATCGCCTACGCCGGGTGCTGCACTCTGTCGGGGCTCACGGCCTCCATCGACCAGGCGATCGCCGACGGTGTCCATGTCATCAACTACTCGATCGGTAGCCCGTCGGCGTCGAACGTCTGGAATGACTTCGACACGGTTGGTTTCCTCTCGGCTCGCGAGGCGGGCATCTTCGTGGCCACCTCCGCCGGCAACGAGGGACCCGGGGCCGACACGGTCGGCTCACCCGCCGACGCACCGTGGCTGACGTCGGTCGGCGCATCCACGCACGACCGCACCTACACGAACGCATTGACGGATCTGAGCGGCGGCGACACCGCTCCCCCGGCCGATGTCAGCGGCAAGGGCTTCACCGTCGGATTCGGGCCGGCACCGATCGTCTACGCGGGCGACTACGCCTCGGGCCTGACCGACAACCCGGAGCTCTGCGGCGTCGGAACACTCGGCGACTACGTATCGCCGTGGCCTGCGGGCACCTTCAGTGGCGAGATCGTCGTGTGCGACCGGGGCACGTTCGGTCGCACGGAGAAGGGCGCCAACGTCCTGGCCGCCGGCGCGGGCGGATTCGTGCTGATCAACGACATCGGCAACGGCAACTCCCTCGTCGGCGATGCGCACGACCTTCCCGGTGTGCACATCAGCTACGACGACGGCATTCCGCTGAAGGCATGGCTCGCCTCGGGCGCCGGCCACACGGCGACAATCGAGGGCGCAAGCGCCGTTCAGGACACGGACCTCGGCGACATCATGGCCGGGTTCAGCTCTCGCGGCGCCAACCGAGCCATCGACATCATTTCGCCGAACGTCACCGCTCCCGGGGTCGACATCATTGCGGCGGCCGGTACGGCCAACGCCGTCGTCTGGGACTTCAATTCCGGAACCTCGATGGCAAGCCCGCACGTCGCCGGCGCAGCTGCACTGCTGATGCAGCAGCGGCCGGATTGGACACCGGCCGAAGTGCAGTCGGCGCTCATGATGACGGCGACACCCGACGTCCTGAAGGAGGATGGCGCGACGGCGGCCGACCCATTCGACATGGGCTCGGGCCGGATCCAGGTGCTGCCTGCCAACTTCTCGACCCTGATCATGGACGAGACCGTCGAGAACTACATGGCGGCCGATCCTGCCGGAGGTGGCGACCCGACCGCCCTCAACCTGCCGAGCATGGCCAACAGTCAGTGTGTGTTGGAGTGTGCATGGACGCGCACGGTGGAGGCAACGATCCCGGGAACCTGGACGGTGACGGTCGTCGACGGTGACGGGGTCGACCTGTCGGTGTCGGCGTCCGAGTTCACGCTTGCCGCAGGCGAAACGCAGGAGCTCACGATCACCGCAGATGTGGTCGACGCCGAACCCGGCAGTTGGATCTTCGGCGAGGTCGTCCTGAGTCACAACTTCGGGCCGGCACCCGAGGCACGCATGCCGGTTGCGGTGATCCCGAGCCGGGGCATCGTGCCTCGCCTCGTGGAGATGGACACACGGCGTGATGCCGGTTCGTGGCCGGTCGACGGCCTGACGTCGCTCGAGATCACCGACTTCAGCGTCACGGTCGATGGAATGGTGATCGGCACCCAGGTGGACGAGGTCCTCCCCGCCGATTCCGACAATGCAAGTCCATACGACGATCCCACGGATGGTGCGTTCACGACCATCGTCCCGGTGAGTGCCGGCGCAACTGCGCTGATTGCCGAGACGGTCTTCTCGGAGTCGCCGGACCTCGACCTGTTCGTCGGCTTCGACGCCAATGCGGACGGTATTCCCCAGGAGAGCGAGGAGGCGTGCTTCAGCGCCACCGGCTCCGCTCTCGAGTACTGCTCGGTCGCAGATCCGCAGGCCGGCAACTGGTGGATCCTCGTGCAGAACTGGGACGGCAGTAACGCCGACGCGCTGACGCTGTCGTACGCAGTGCTCGACGGTACGTCTGCCGGGAACATGACGGTCGAAGGCCCTGCAACGAATCCGCAGCTGGAGCCGTTCGGCATCCGAATCTTCTGGGACGACGACGCCCTCGAAGCAGGCGACAAGGCGTATGCAACGGTGGCGCTCGGTACCAGCGGTGCGGAGCCCGGCAACATCGGGTCGTTCCCGGTGGAGCTGAATCGCCTTGCCGACGACGTGACGAAGACGGCAAACAAGGCGTTCGCGCTGCCGTTCGACACCGTCACGTACGAAATTGCGATCCAACCGAACGTCTCGCCTGAGCACGTCACGTACACGCTCAGCGACGCCATCCCTGAAGGTATGACGTACGTCGAGGGTTCGGCTTCCAACGGTGCAACGGTCACCGATGGCGTCCTCGAGTGGAGCGGCATGCTCGAGTCTCCGTACCTCGCCGATCAGTTCTTCGTCCAGAGCACGAGCGCAACCGATGCGATGTGCGATACGGGCTTCGGCGGCTACGTGGACCTCGAGTCGTTCGGGATCTTCGTCGATCCGAGCATCAGCGGCGACACGGTGGCGTTCTCTGCGTTCGGCGGGCAGAACGCCGTCAACTTCTTCGGAACGGAGTACACCGGCATCGGCTTCGCCGATGACGGTTTCGCCTATTTCACCGGCGGGTACGGCGGTGAGCCGTGGGTGAGCCAGACGATCCCGAACCCGGCGGCGCCCAACAACCTGGCTGCAGGACTTTGGGCCGACTGGGAGCTGTTCGGCGACGCCGCGACCAATGACGGGGTGAGCCTCGCCACTGCAGGGCCGGACCTCTCGGTCATCGAGTACGACGGGCTTCAGTGGTTCGGCGGCAGCGATCCGGTGCTCGACATGAACATCGTGATCGCCTCGCTCGACAACACGCCCGGCTTCTACGAAGTCGTATTCGCCTACGACAACATCGATGTCGGCCAGCTCGGCACCGCAACGATCGGCGTCGAGAACGCCGACGGCACAGACGCACTCGCGCTCCTCAACAACGGGGACGCCATCGATGCCATCTCGGACGGGTTCCAGGTGTGTTATGACTGGCGGGGTCCGAGCTTCGAGCCGACGGTGATCAGCTATCAGGTGACGGTCGACTTCGACAACCCGGGCGTGCGGGTCTCCAACGTCGTAGTTCACGACACCGATGATCCGGGCAGCGAGTCGGTCACGACGTCGACGAAGGTCAAGCTCGTCGACGGTATTCCGACCGTGCTGGACGAGGCTCGTGACCTGGCCGGCGACCTGGTCGCCGCCACCAACGGCACGACCAAGACCAAAGCCGAGGCGGCGTACGGTCGCCTGATTCGGGCAACGACTCCTCGCTTGTGGGAGCCGGACGGCGTTCGGCTGCTGACGCCCGACGGGATCAAGGTGTTCAAGCGCCTGCGCAAGGCGATCTTCCACCTGGAGCGCATCGGAGCATCGTCGCCACGCTACGACGATGCGCAGGCCGTGGTCTGGGCAACCGCCGCCGGAGCGGAGGACATCGCCGAGGTCGCATTGGCCGACGCCATCCTTGCCAACGGCGATCCTGAAGCCATCGCAGAAGCGCAGGAGTGGTACGACCTGGGGGTCAAGGCGTACAACAACGGCGCCGCCAAACGTGCTGCCCTCCGCTTCCAGAAGTCATGGGAGGCGGCGACAGGCCAGTAGCCAGTAGCCAGGCGTGATGCCTTCGGCATCACGTCCGAGTCTGGGCCTTGCCCAGACTCGGGGCTGGCGTGATTGATAGCGACGCTCCTCTCAGTACTCGCTACTCGCTACTTCTGGGCCACCAACACCCGAAAATCACCGAGGCCTCTGGGATGCAGCAAGGTCTCGGCATCCGTTCGCTCTGAGCGGAGCCGGAGCCGCTCCATCGGGTCGCCGTCTCGGGCAAGCGACAGCTCACGGTGTCGCAGATCGGAGACGACGTCCGAGAGGCCCCACGCGTTGAGGTAATCGTCCTGACGCAGGACTTCGACGCTCGCACCCGCCTGGCGGGCAACCTCCTCGAGTGCCGTGAAGTTGACGTCGACGGTGACGTCCGTCTCGCCGGGTTCGTCGAGTGGGTCCGGCCCGAGATGATGTGCGCGATACGTTCGGAGCGTTCCCTGGGTGCGGCGGGGGGCCAACTCCTCGGCCGTCCCTCCGTAGTCGAAGACAACCAGGCTGCCGCGATCGAGCCGGGCAAGTGCATCATTGAGCCACGTCGATGCTTCGAGTTGAACCTCGACCAGGCCCCCGTCCGGAGTCCCTGCGCAATACCGATCAGCCCACTCAGCAACCTCGGTGCGCGCTGCCGTCGGCACGAGCACCAAGCGCCCGTGGTCGTTCACGGTGACCCGGCGTTCTTGCCACTGGCCTGCGGCCCGCAACGCCAAGGCAACCGGCAGGTTGTCGAGGAGCTCATTGGCAACGAGAACGCCGATGAAGGACTCCGGCAGGTCGTCGAGTGCGGCGGCGACGCCGGCCGACGGGACCTGCTCCTCCAGACTGGCACGAGCCGCCGGCGAAGCATCCACCACCCAGACCTCGGGCGTCGGTGCGGCCAATGCCGCGAGCAGGGGCCTGATCAGTGATCCCGACCCGGCACCGACCTCGGCAACCGTGAACCGCTCTGCCGCAAGCCGTCGTTGCTCTTCCTGGACGTGGCGGGCGATGATCCTTCCAAACCACGGACTGACCTCCGGCGACGTCAGGAAGTCGCCGCCCTTCGTCGAACGAAGCGGTCCGGTGGCAAAGAACCCGTAGTCCGGGTCGTACAGACACGCCCGCATGAAGACCTCGAACGGCATCGGCCCATCAGCAGCAATACGACGGCGAAGCACATCGGCAAGAGACATCGGCGGGAGGTTACTCAGAGGCAGCAGGGTCTGAAGCGGCCCATGCGTGAGTCCCAAGTCCCAAGTCCCAAGTCCCAGGTCCCAGGTCCCAGGCTTCGCGCGGGATGTTGGCCCTGAGATCCGGCGTTGAGCAGCTGAGCCGCAGCGGGTTCCCATGCCCGTCGATCACGCCGCGCCTTGGGACTTGAGACCTGAGACGAGACGCCAGCTCAATGCCGGCGGCTCAAAATCCTGACACGAAGCCGGTGGTGAGGTCGCCGAGTCTGGCGATGACGTCGGGGAAGAAGCCGAGCAGCACCACAGCGACGACCGTGAGACCCAGTGCGAACTGGAGGCTCGGGACGATCGAACGTCCGCGCAGCTCGTCCGCCGGAATCGCTTCTGGGATCGGATCGAACCATGCGGCCTTCACGACCTTGGCGTAGTAGGCGAAGCCGATGACCGCGTTCAACACGGCAATGACCGCGAGCGCGATCGCCCAACCACCACCGATCGACAGGGCCGAACGGAACATCACGAGCTTGGCGAACCACCCGGCGAGCGGGGGAACGCCTGCGAGCGACAGGAAGAAGATCGCCAGCATCGTGGCAAGGCCGGGGGCGTAGTTGTAGAGCCCACCCCAGGCATCCATTTCGGCGGTGACCAGTCGATTCCTGACGGCGATGACCACGGCAAACGCCCCGAGGTTCATGAACGCGTAGATCAGGAGATAGGTCACGGTGGCGAAGAAGGCATCCTCCAACTGGGCCGGCGAAGCGCCTGCGGTCACTGCGGCACCGAATGGCACCAGCATGAAGCCGCCTTGGGCGATCGACGAGTACCCGAGCAGCCGGACGACGTTCGTCTGCTTCAGGGCAATGAGGTTGCCGACCGTCATCGAGAGTGCGGCGAGGATCCACAGTGCTGCGCCCCAGATGTTGCGGAGCTCTGCAAAGGCCAGGTAGCAGAGGACGAGCAGGCCGACGAAGCCGGCCGCCTTGGAAACGACGGATAGGTATGCCGTGACCGGAGTCGGGGCGCCTTCGTACGTGTCCGGTGTCCAGAAGTGGAACGGCACGGCGGAGACCTTGAAGGCGAATCCGAGCAACGTGAAAACGACGCCCATGGTGAACAGTGGTTGGTCGACAATCCCGGCCGACGCCAACCGGATCCCAGTGAAGGTCGTCTCGCCGGTGACGCCGTAGACCAGCGACATCCCGAAGAGCAGGATTGCCGCCGATATGACGCCGATGATGAAGAACTTGAGTGCCGCCTCGTTCGACCGTGCGTCGCCCTTCCGCCAGCCGGCCATCAGGAAGGTCGGTCCCGTCACCAACTCCAGCCCGACGAACAGGGTGATGAGGTCACGGCTCGATGCCAAGACGACGGCGCCAAGCGCTGATGACAGCAACAGGAAGTAGTACTCCCCCTGCCAGAAACGATCACTCTCGAGGTACCCCACCGACAGCAGGATCGAGATGAACGCGCCGCCCAGAAACACGCCTTTGAGCACGAGAGAAAACGTGTCGACGACGTACGAGTCCCCGAAGAGCACCCGGACCCCGGTGTCGTCGCAGAACTCGAGGCTTTCGCAGAACCCGAGCGTCAGGACGGGAATGAACGAGAGGAAGAGGCCACCGAGACCGACTACGGCCGTCCAGAACTTCTCGACGGGAAGGAGGTCCACGACGAGCACAGCCACCACGGTGAGAGCCAGAATGATCTCCGGCGCGAGCGCGTGATAGTCGATGTTCACCTATCAGCCTCCAAAGGCTTTCGCAACGAGCTGGACCACTGCATCGTTCGTCGCACCGAACACGATCCGCGGGAAGACACCGATCGCGAGGATGGCCACGACGAGCGGCGCCCACGCTGCCATTTCCCACTGATCGACATCGTGGAACTCGTGACCGGCCCACTCCTCCGACGGCTCACCAAAGTTGACCTTCTGGAGCATCCACAGCAGGTAGCCGGCAGCGAGCACCGTCCCAACGGCGCCGATGACCATGAGCGTCCGGAACAGCCCCTGCGACAACCCTTCGAGCGGGTTGAAGGCGGCCAACAGCGACATGAACTCACCCCAGAACCCGGCGAGGCCCGGCAGACCGAGCGACGCCATGGCGGTGAATCCGAGAATGCCGCCCATGACCGGCATGAGCTTCTGATTGCCGCCGAGTCGGGCCATCTCACGGGTGTGATACCGATGTGACATCGACCCTGCCAGGAAGAAGAGCAGACCCGTGATGACGCCGTGCGCCACCATGCCGATGATCGCAGCGTTGATACCGATGTCGGTCAGGGTGGCGATGCCGAGCATCACGAAGCCCATGTGGCCGACCGACGAGAACGCGATGAGCCGTTTCATGTCGGTTTGGGCAAGACACGCCAGTGATGCGTAGATGATCCCGATCACCGCAAGCACCCCGATGAACCACGCCCAATTGCGCGCTTCGTCCGGGAGAATCGGCAGGCTGATCCGCACGAACGCGTAGGTGCCGAGCTTCAGGAGGATCGCCGCCAGCAGCACCGAACCGACGGTCGGAGCGGCGGTGTGGGCGTCCGGGAGCCACGTGTGGAGCGGGAACATCGGGACCTTGACGGCAAACCCGAGGAACATCGCGGCGAAGACCCAGAACGAGAACGTGCCGCCCCACAGACCGGCGCGACCGATCTCGGAAAGGACTTCGATCGAGAAGGTGTTGACCCCACCGTTGAAATCACCGGACGTGAAGTACAGCGCGAGGAACCCGAGGAGCATGAACGCCGAACCGAAGAGCGTGAACAGGAAGAACTTGATGGCGGCGTAGAGCCGCATCTCGGTCGTCCGTTTGAAGACCGGGATCGTGATCTCGTTCCGGTCTCCCCAGATGCCGATCATGAAGTACATCGGCAAGAGCACGACCTCGAAGAACACGAAGAACAGGATGAGGTCGAGCGCCACAAACGTCCCGGTCATTCCGGTGGCGAGCACCAGGATCAGCACCAAGAAGGCCTTCGGGTTGTGGGGCTCCGGCCAATGCTCCCAGGAGTACACGATGGCGAGCACCGTGATGAACGTGGATAGCACCACGAGCGGCAGGGAGATGCCGTCGACGCCGATGATGTAGCGAGAGTTGATCGCGGTGATCCAGTTGAGATCCGCCCCGAACTGGTAGGTATCGGCGGCGCCGTAATCGAACGCAAACGCCAACAAAACGGACAACACGAAGGTCACACCGGCGAACGCCAGCGCGGTCATCTTCTGAAGCTCTTCGTTGGCCTTCGGGATCGCCATGACGACCCCGGCCCCAACGAGGGGCAGGAAGACGATGAGGCTCAGCCCCCAGCCATTGTCGAACATCCTTTTCGTTCCCTCCTGCTCAGAAGATGATGAATCCGGCTACGAGGAGCACGGTCCCCGCAAAGATCATGACGGCATATTGCTGGACCCGACCGGTCTGGAACACGCGGAGGAATCCTCCCGAAGCTCCGGTTGCGCCGGCCGAGGCGTTGATGGCTCCGTCCAGCCCTCGCTGGTCGAAGGCGTAGACATACTTGCCCACGCCGCGGGCCAGGAAGCCCGCACCGTTGACCACGAAGTCGAGGACGTGGCCGTTGAACCAGTTCATGGCGTTGGCAACCGGCCCGCGCACCGGGCGAACGATGCCGTCCATGTAGAAGTCGTCGATGTAGTACTTGCGTTCGAGGAGCGGATACAGCACCGGGATGTGGAACGTATCCCGTAGCTTCTGCGTCTCCTTGTCGGCGAACCAGAGGCGATAGCCGACCGCGATACCGCCAACAGCAGCTGCGGTGCCGATGAGCGCCAGCACGACGTCGATGCTCTCCGGATGGTGGTCGAGCGGGGCAAGGATCCGGGCGCCGACGCTGTCGGTGAAGAACGACGTGATCCCGGGCATGTTCAGGAAACCCATCACAACGGATCCGGCAGCGAGCCCGATGAGCGGGTAGGTCATCACCTTCGGCGACTCGTGAGGGTGCGCCTTGCCCTTGTACTCCCCGAAGAAAGTGAGGGACACCGCCCGCGTCATGTAGAACGCAGTGACGAACGCACCCAGGATGGCGATGACGAGCACGAAGTTGCCCAATGCAGCGCCGCCCTGGGCGGTTGTGTAGTTGGATCCGGCGTAGGACACCGACGCGAGGATCTCGTCCTTCGACCAGAACCCGGCCAGCGGGAAGATCCCGGCGAGCGCGGCAGATCCGATGAGGAACGTCCAGTAGGTCTGCGGCATGTACTTCCGCAGTCCACCCATGTCCGACATGTTGTTCGAGTGCACGGCGTGGATGACCGAACCGGCCCCGAGGAAGAGCAACGCCTTGAAGAACGCGTGGGTGAAGAGGTGGAAGAGCCCTGCCGTGTAGGCCCCGGCACCCATCGCCACGACCATGTAACCGAGCTGCGAAAGCGTCGAGTAGGCCAACACTTTCTTGATGTCGTCCTGGACGAGAGCAATCAGCCCCGTGAGGAGCAACGTGAGGGCGCCGATGATGATGATGACCCACCGGGTCTCGTCGGCGAAACCGTCGTAGTTGTAGAAGGGGAACATCCGGCCGATGAGGTAGACGCCCGCAGTGACCATCGTTGCGGCGTGCATCAACGCCGAGACAGGGGTCGGGCCGGCCATCGCGTCGGGCAACCACACATGGAGCGGGAACTGGGCGCTCTTGCCCATCGCACCGATGAACAGTGCGATGCCCGCCCAGAAGGCGAACCGGCTCAGGGCGCTGTCGCCGCCGCCCTCGCCGATGACGGCCATGATCTCCGAGAATCGGAATGAGCCGACCGATGTGCCGACCATGATCGCTCCGATGAACAAGCCGACGTCGGCGACCTTGTTCGTGAGGAATGCCTTGATCGCGGCCGATGAATTCTCGTGCTCCTCCCAGTAGTGCCCAATGAGGAGATACGACGCAACGCCGACGAGCTCCCATCCAACGATGAGCTGGATGAGGTTCGGTGCCGAGACCAGCACGAGCATGCCCCCGGCAAACAGCGTGAACGAGGCAAAGAACCAGGTGTACCGGATGTCGCCGTGCATGTACCCCTTGGCGTAGATGAAGACCAGGAGCCCGACCACGCCGACGACGAAGTACATCATGATCGACAGCCCGTCGACCATCCATCCCCACTCGATCGCCATGAGATCGCCGATATGGGCACCGAGCGTCTGCGATCCGATGTCGGCCAAATGGACCGTGCCCTCGTGGTAGATCGGATCGCCGAAGGTGTTCATCAGGAACAGCACGGTGCCGTAGAGGGCCACGAAGCCCATCGTCCCGGCGGCCATACCCCATCCTTTGAGCGGTGAACGTTTCCCGAAGAAGACGATCACAAACGCCATCACCATCGGCACGACCGGGATCAGCCAGACGAAGTCGGCGAGCACCCCACCGTCGGAGAGCTCGATCTCTTTCCCCTCGGCAGCGAGGACCATCAGATCGGCAAACCACGCGTTCACGCGTCACCTCCGTGCCAAGCGGAAGGTGCTGACGACTGATGACTGACGACTGACCACTTCTTCATAGCTTCATCAGATCCAGGTCGTCGACGTTGGCGTTCCGTCGGTTACGGAAGATGAGCAACACGATGGCCAGGCCGATCCCGACCTCTGCCGCGGCGACGGCGATCACGAAGAGGGCAAAGACCTGCCCACCGGCCAATTGGTCGGCGAGGAACCGATCGAATGCGACGAGGTTGATGTTGACGGCGGCGAGCATCAACTCGACCGACAGCAGCACGAGCACTGCATTGCGGCGAGTCAGTACGCCGTAGACACCGAACGAGAACATTGCAGCGCCGAGCACGAGGAACTGAACGATGGTCATTGAGGGCCTCCTTCGGAGGCCAGTACCGAGTACTGAGTACCGAGTACCGAGATCACTGCGGCACCTCTTCGGACTCGCTGACGACTTCTTCCGTCATTTCGTCTGGGTCGCGGCGGGCGAGGACGATGCCGCCGACGAGCGCGGCGAGGAGGATCACGGACACCACCTCGAACGGGATGACCCACCGTTCGAAGATCGAAATGCCGACGTCGAAGGTTCTGGTGGCTTCCGTCTCCGGAATCACGTCACCGCCGAAGGCATCGAACATCGCACCCGTCATCAGGAGGAACAGCGACCCCGAAACGACGGCGGCCGGGAGCCGTTGGCGAAGCGGCTGGCTGAGCTCGACATCCTGACCGAGCGGCGCCCGGGTGATCATGATCCCGAACAGGAAGAGCACGACCACGGCTCCGATGTAGACCAGCACCACGGTCCAGGCGACGAACTCACTGCCGAGCAGCAGGAACAGTGCAGCCGACCCGGCGAGGGCTCCGACGAGATACAGCACCGAGTGCACGACGTTCTGGCTCGCCACCACCCGCCATGCCGAGAACAGCATGGGAATCGCGATGGCGAGGAACACGTAGTTCTCGGCTTGAGCAACCCAGTCGGTGAACGTCATCTCAGGACTCCAACGGCGGTGGATCGGGAACGGTCTTCAGCCAATCGGTGAGGCGCTCCATGGGGTGAAGCATCTCGCTGACGTCGTATTCGCTGTACTCATACTCCGGGCTCCAGAAGAGCGCATCGAACGGGCAGACCTCCACGCAGATGCCGCAATACATGCAAAGGGCGTAGTCGATGTCGAAACGATCGAGCGTGGCTCGGGTCCGGACCCGGCCCCCTTCCTTGGCGGGCGGGACTTCCTCCTTGTGACCCTCGATGTAGATACACCAATCGGGGCACTCCCGGGCGCAGAGCATGCAGACCGTGCACGCTTCCGGGTCGAGGGCAATGACGCCGCGAGCCCGGGCGACCGGGGTCTCCTTCTCGAGCGGGTAGTTCACCGTCGGCGGCTTCGTGAGGAGCGCCTTCATAGTGACCGCCATCCCCTTGATGAACCCGGGGATGGGGTTGTTACTGCCGTTGGTCTTGCGAGTGTCGGTCACAGGATCACCTTGAAGAACGCCGTAGCCACGATGTTGACGAGTGCGAGTGGAATCAACCACTTCCATGCCAGCCGTTGCAACTGGTCCTCGCGCAGCCGTGGCCACGTCCATCGGAACCAGATGAAGACGAACGACAACAGGAGGACCTTGCCGATCAGGATCAGCGGACCGGCGATGTTCATGTAGTCGGCGTCCGGGCTGAGGCCGGGGAGCCACCATCCACCGAGGTACAAGGTCGCGGCGATGGCGGTGAACGCCACCATGCCGGCGTACTCACCGAGGAAGAACATCGTGAAGCGCAGCCCC
>JASJAX010000040.1 GCA_030066755.1 Acidimicrobiia bacterium | reverse complement strand
GCCCGCCGCGACAACTCGAGCCGAGCCTGCTCGGCTCGACCCCTGTCACATGACGGCCGTGTCGCGGCCCATGTCGGCGAAGAGCGTGAACTCGGGCAGGAAGGTCATGTCGACCTTGCCGGTGGACCCCTGACGATGTTTGGCGACGGCCACTTCTGCGATGCCCCGGGTCTCCTGGGCCTCCGGGTGGTAGTAGTCGTGGCGGTAGATGAACATCACCACGTCGGCGTCCTGCTCGAGTGAACCCGATTCGCGGAGGTCGGCGAGGCGGGGCCGCTTGTCCTCTCGTGATTCGAGCTGCCGGTTCAGCTGCGACAGGGCAATGACGGGAACGTCGAGCTCGCGGGCGAGGTTCTTCAGGTTCCGGCTGATCTCGGCGATCTCCTGTTGGCGGTTCTCGCCGCCGGAGCCCTGCATCAGCTGGAGGTAGTCGATGACGACGAGCCCGAGACCCGGCTTGCGCCGCATCCGGCGACACTTCGCTCGAATCTCCGTGACGGTGAGACCCGGCGAGTCGTCGACGAAGATCGGCCGCTTGTACAGCGTGCTCGCTGCGTTCGAGAGCTTCGAGAAGTCCGACTCGCTGAGTCGGCCGGTTCGGAGCTTCTGCGAGTCGATTCGGCCGGTTGAGCACAACATGCGGGACACCACCTCTTCCCGGCTCATCTCGAGCGAGAAGATGGCGACGGGATGATCCTGCACGGCGACGTTCTGGGCGACGTTCAGGGCAAGCGTGCTGTTGTGGACCACGATGTCGTTGGCGATGAAGTTGTGGTGCTGCGGCACGGTGATGTCGTAGGTCTGCTCCAGGCCGACCGGCTCGATGCTGACGATCGGATCCCAGACGACTTCGGACGTGGCGAGGGCCCGCAGCCGGTCGCTGTCCAAGGCCGAGGCCAGTTCGCCGACGAGACGACGGGAGAGTCGGCGCCGGCGCACATGCCAGTTGTGGTTGCTGGGCCGACCCGTCGCCGTCGAGATCGACGCCCAGGTGCGGTCGCCCTTCTCTGCGAGGACGACGTCCCAGACCTCCATCGGGAGCAGAGAGTGGTGAGCCTGATCGACGGACCGCGAGTTGGCGGCGTCGAACACGGCTTGCTGTTGCGCCTCCTTGGAGAAGATCGTGATCGACTCGCAGAAGGCGCGCACGGAATCCGGATCCTGGAACGACACGTCCCAAGCTGTGCGGCGCCCTCCGTCGTATTTCACCAAACGGCGCCGCAGCTTCGCCACGACACCGAACCTCGAGAGAAGGTGCTGCACACCGCGAGCCAGCCGTTCGCTCACCGTCGAGTATTCGATGCGATAGAGGTCGCCTGAGGTCCAGGCGGAGCCGTCGGCGGCATACAGCCGTGAGAGGAAGAGGGCAATCTGTCGCTTCGGCAAGCGGAAGATCACGTCGGGAACGAACTTGTCGTGGGCAGCGCACCCCATCAATCCGAGATCGTCGAGGAACTCGATGAATGGGCTCTTGCGTCCGATGTATCCAAGCTCCCCAGCCGCCGCTTCTACCCTGTTCGCCACTCCCCTCGACACTCGGTGGTCTCCACGGAGCGCTCGAGCCGCCTCGTCGACTTCAGCGCCAGCGAGATCCGCAACCTCCCTCACCGACGGGCGGGCCGCGGGAACAATCGAAATGACCGTTGCCCCGTTATCTCGAACGCGTGACCGACCGTCACAGCCGATCGCCTTTGACCAACGCTTGACGTCCTGCACGATCCGAGGGTTTGTATTGGTGACATAAGGCGGGCGCTGGGTCATGCTGCCATCGCCAATCAGGTAACCGAGTAAGGCCACGTGACCGTCATGCATGAGGTCGACGCCGAACGCGTCCACGGTCCGGGGGACGGCAATCGCATCACCGGGCGTGAGGTCCCGAAGCTCGGTCCAGCCGTTCAAGGTGAGGAACGGGTGGTTGTCGGTGGCCGTGATCGTGCGCCCCAGTCGAGTGGTCAGCCGGTACGTCTCGCGGACCCCGTTGTCGTGATACTCAATCGGTGCGCCGACGTTGAACCGCAGGCCGTCCGGATCCAGAGCCAGCACGTGGTGGGTTCCGTGGTCGGCACGCTGCTGCACCATGTCGCCGATGGTGGTGAGTGCCCCGGTCTTCGGATCGACGATTTCGGTCGATGCGCTGACACATTTTCCCATGCCGGGTCTTGCGGCGATGATCAGCAGGTTGGTGGGGTGCAGACCGGCGAGCTTGTTGTCCAGGTCACGGAACCCGGTCGGGATACCGGTGACTTCAGCCCCGAGCCGGTTCAATTCCTCGGCCTTCTCGATGGCAGGGCCGAGCAAGGGATCGATCGGAGCGAGCCCATCGCCGATCCGCCGTTCCGAGACCGTGAAGACCGCCTGTTCGGACCGGTCGAGCACCTGGCTGATCGGCTCGTCCATGGCCGTGGCGAAAGTACCGAGATCGCCACCGACCCGCATCAGACGACGACGCAGCGCATGCTCTTCGACGATGCCGGCGTAGTACTCGACGTTGGAGGCCGCTGGCACCGTGTCGATCAGGCGCGTGAGGAAACCGACGCCGCCGGCACGTTCCAGCATCCCGGTACGCCGCAACGCCTCAGAGACCGTGACGGCGTCGATCGGCTGGTTGGCATCGAAGAGATCCTGGATTGCCTGGAAGACCGACTGGTTGACCGGCCGGTAGAAGTCCTCGGCATGGAGCTTCTCGAGTGCGATGTTGGCGGCTTCCGCCGACATCAACACTGCACCGAGCACGGACTCCTCAGCCTCGACACTGTGCGGCGGCACATGCAGACCGCTGCTCGTCTCTCGTTCCACCACCGACGTCATGGACCCTTCCTCCCCAACGTCATGCTGCCTCGTCCTCCTCGCCCGCCTCGTGCCAGTCAACACACGGGGTGTGACAAATCCCGGACGCGCGGGTAACCACACGGGTGTGCGGGGGAAGCGCGAGCTGCATTGAAGCCCCGACCGACGGGCGTCTCAAGCTCAGATCATGACGCGTTTTCGCGCATCCCGGAATCTTTTCCCGACTCACGCCTGAGCTTCGCGACTTCGGGCCGGACGCAGCGATCCGGACCCACTAACCAAAGAGAGGGCGGCCGGACGGCCACCCTCTCTCGTGTACTCATCGATTCGGTTTCAGGCCGGAATGACGTCCAAGGTCACGTCGAACTCCACGTCCGGGTGCGGCTGAAGACCGACCTCGTGAAGCCCGATCTCCTTGATCGGCGCCATCGGCTTGATGTGGCCTCGTTCGACCTCGACGCCGGTGAACTTCTTGATCGCTGCGGCGATGTCCGCCGTCCCGATCGAGCCGAACAGCTTGCCTTCGTCGCCGGCGCGGGCGGCTACGACCACTCGAGCACCGACGAGGCTCTGCGCCATGGCATCGGCGTCGGCGCGCGCCTTGCGGGCCGCTTCCTCCCGGGCTCGACGCATGCCCTCGGCCTGGCGAAGTGCGCCCTCAGTGGCGGCGACTGCGAACGACTTCGGCACGAGGTAGTTGCGGGCATAGCCGTCGGCGACATCGACGATATCGCCCTTGGCGCCGAGATCCTGGACGTCCTTGGTGAGGATGACCTTCATCAGGAACGCACCTGGATGTAGGGCAGCAGTCCCATCTCACGGGCATTCTTGATCGCCGTGGCGACCTCACGCTGTTGCTTGGCCGTCAGGCCGGTCACGCGACGGGACCGGATCTTGCCCCGCTCCGACATGAACTTGCGGAGCAGTGCGATGTCCTTGTAATCGACGTACTCGTCTTCCTTGAAACGGTGGACGATCCGCTTGCGCCGACGGTTGTCGGCCATCGGCCGGCGCCGTTTGGTGTTTCTCCTCGGTGGCATGTGCTTTCAGTTCTCCTTGATCGTTCGTGCGCGTTGACGCGTCCTAGAACGGCGCCTCGTCGGGGCCCCACTCGTCGCGTGCGACGGGAGCCGCGGCTTGCTGGGGACGGCCGCCGCCGTCTCCGAAGCCGCCACCGGTACGCGGGGTGCGGGTGACGGTCGCCGTTGCCCAACGCAACGACGGACCGATGTCGTCGATCCTGACCTCGATGGTCGAGCGCTTGTCGCCCTCCTGGGTCTCCCAGGTGCGCTGCTCGAGGCTGCCGGTCACGATGACCCGCATACCTTTCTGCAGGGATTCGGCGGCGTTCTCTGCGGCCTCACGCCACAGGGTCCCGCCGAAGAAGCTCGTCTCTTCCTGCCACTCACCACCGGACTGGTAGCGGCGGTTGACGGCGAAGCGGACCTTGGCCATCGCCACACCGCTCGGGGTGAACCGGAGCTCGGGATCGTCGACCAGGTTGCCCACCAATGTCACGCTGTTGTCTCGCATTGAATCTCTCTCTTCTTCAGGGCTCTCACGGGCCTCGGACGTGCCACCGGCATCACTCTCTCAGACGCCACCGACACGTTTGGGCCGCAGGTCAGGACGCCCGGGCGGGGACTTTCCCTTCGGGGATCCGCACGATCTTGTGCCGAACGACGTAGTCCGACAGCGACAGGGCGCGATCGATCTGATCGATCAGGGCCGTCTCGGAATCGAAGGTGACGACCGAGTAGTAACCCTCGTTCATGTGGTCGATCTCATAGGCAAAGCGACGCTTGCCCCAGAAGTCCGTGTCTTTGACCTCACCTGCCTGGTTGAGCACGTTCTCAACCTCACCGATGTGGGAGCGGACATCCGCTTCCACCATCTCCGGCCGATGGATCATCATCAGCTCATACGAACGCAAAGCTCTCACCTCCTCTGGACATTCGCTACGCGAAAGGCCCCCGGACATCTGCCGGGAGCAGGGGTTCGTAAGCGGGAGGGAGTGTAGCCCAGTAGGAGTACTGAGTACCAAGTACGGAGTACAGAGATCCGGACCGAGACCCGGTGCCGTATCAAGGAGGAGCGGGCGGGAAGGAAACCGCTGTCCTGCCGGTTGTCGACGCCAGCCAACACGAAAGTACCCCCATCATGGAACCCATCTCTGTTCTCGGGATTTCCGGCAGTTTGCGCCGCGAGTCCCGCAACACGGCGCTGCTGCGTGCGGCGCAGGACCTCGCACCGGACGGCATGAAGATCGGCATCGCCACACTCAACGACCTGCCGATGTACAACTGGGACGACGAGCAAGAGCACGGCCATCCCGACAGCGTCGTCGCATTCCGCTCGGCGATCGCCGACGCCGATGCATTGCTGATCGCCACGCCGGAGTACAACTACTCCGTGACCGGAGCGCTCAAGAACGCTCTCGATTGGGCGTCACGTGGCGGTCCGGATGCCCCGATCAACGACAAGCCCGCCGCCATCCTGGGCTTTGGCGGTCGGCTCGGCACCTCTCGGTCTCAGGAACACCTCCGCCTCATCCTTCGCCACAACAACCTCCAGGTGGTGACGAGCCCCGAGGTGCTGATCACCATGGCCGACCAGAAGTTCGACGACGACCTCAACCTCGTCCACGACCGCAGCCGAGACCAGATCCGCAGGTTGCTGTTGGCACTGGAGGAGATCGTACGGCGGGACCGAGTGGCGTCTCAGTAATCAGTCGTCATTCATCAGTCGTCAGAATGCGCAGGTGAAGCCACCCGCGTCCGCATGCTTTGCCACACGGCGGTTCGGACTGGCGACTTGACCTTGACGGAATGGCACCGACGGCTGCCGCGTCGGCCCCGGCCCGAAAGCCACGTTATGGCTGGCGACTGGTGACTCGGCGGCGGAGCCGCCGCTAATAGCCTCCGCCCAGCTTCCGGTGATCCCAGCTGATCACCTTGACGGGTTCGACGACGACCGCGGTGTTCTTCTCAGCGAAGCGGCCAAAGGCGTTTTCGAGAGACTCCGGGTCGAGCTCGACTGGTTGCCCGCCGAGCATCGGATAGCGGGCGGCGAGCTTGCCGTACATGGCGAGCACGTAGTCGCGATCGGTGACGAGCGTGGCCGTGGCCTTGATCATGACACCCCGGAGTTCGGCGTAGTCGAGGCCGTCCTCGAGCAGGACCGTGAAGTTCGGGTTCCGCTGGAGGTTCACGATCTTCTGCGACTTGGTGAACGACCGAAAGACGAGCTTCTCGTCTTCGACGACGAACCACATCGGGGCGACGTGCGGGAAGCCATCTTTACCGTTCGTTGCCACCTGCAGGGTCATCTGTTCCTGGAAGAACGCCTGTATCTCGCCCGGGCTCATGGTGATGTCTTTGCGCGCCATGCGCGGCAGTGTACGAGGGAGGGAGCGCCCGGATCGTCGCGGCCTGCGCTGCGTCCGTCCGTAGACGGCCACCGGAAGTGTTGACTCGGTCACTCTGGGTCCAATGGCTCTCTCGAAGAGCGGCGGGTCCGGGCAAGATGGGCGGCGATGCTGCGAGCGGCGTTCGGATCCGTTGGCGCCGCTCGGAGATCCGAACAGCGTTCGTCGAGGAGACACCATGCCGAAAGCACGTCAGCGGAATCGGGGAACGCGTCGCTCGGCCCTCGCGTCGGCCGTCGCCCTGCTCGCAAGCGCACTCATCGCGGCCGCGCCGGCAGCGGCCGGGACATCGGTTGACACCACGGCCACCGCCATCGCTCCTGACGGAGAACTGATCCTCGAGTCCGTGGTGGATGCTGCCAATGTCGACCATCCGAGAACCGCACGAACGACGTTCCGGACCACCGTCACGGGCACCTACACCTTCGCCCTCGACTGGGCTTCGACCGCCGACCTGCGGCTGTCCATCCTCCACGCGGATGGAACGCTGCTCGCGAAGAAGGCCAAAGACGAACAGCCGAAGAGCCTGACCGTCAGCCTCGCCGCCGGCGAGCGGTACCGGATCAAGGTCAAGGCCGCGTCGGGCGTCGCTGCGTTCAGCGTCTTCATGGACACACCTGACGTCCGGGACTACTTCAACGAGATGCCGAAGTGGTCGGACTTCTACTACCGCGTCGATCGGGACACGCCGGGCGTGTGGTCCGATTGGATGCCCGACAGCCCTGTGGTTTGTCGCTCGAGGGCAGACGAGCTGATCGTTTCCACGGATGAGTTCGTCACGTTTGGGGCCAAGGACTCGTTGCTGTATCCGGGAGTGCTGCTCCAGGGCCACAGTCTCAACGGTGGGATCACCGACCTCCGGCAGTTGCCGATCCGTCAACGCGAACCGGCGGAGATCTCGATCAGCTTCCTCCCCGGCGACATCACCCGCACCGTCGACGAGCCGACGCCGGAACGCCTCGCCCAGGCCGTCGGTGACATCGTCGAGGAAGGCGTGATCCGGGGTTTCACGACCGGCACGAACGTGGATCTCCGCAGTACCCGGACTCACTCTGCGAAGCAGCTAGCCCTCGACCTCGGCCTCTCCGCTAAATACATGAAGCCGTACCTCAGAAACCGGCTCGACATGGAGCGTTCGGGGACGGAGACCACCATCACCATCTACCTCGAGGAAACCGCATTCACTGGGCAAATGGCGCCGCCGGAATCTCCCCAGGGGTTCTTCAGCGAGCACCTGACGCAGCGAGTCCTCGATCGTCACGTCGACCGCGGGCGACTCGATGACGCATCGAATCTCCCGCTCTACGTCGACCGCGTCACTTACGGACGCATCCTCGTGTTCTCCCTGACGTCCTCTGAGGATCCGAGCAAGATCAGCGACGCGCTCCAGGACCTGCGGGACGGCGTGCTGACGCTCACGGGCGAGGCGAAGACCGACTTCATCGATTTCGTCGCCAACTCGGAGCACAAGGTGGTCACGGTCGGCGGCGATGCGACGAACGCGACGACGGCGATCACTACCGGCGACTTCGCCGAATACTTCACCGAGGAACCCGGCCTCACCGAATACGTCCCGATGTCCTACGTGATCAGGGATCTGCAAGGTGACACCGCATTCGTGATCGACGAGGCCAATCACATCGAACGCGAGTGCAAAGAGGGCGGGATCCGGGTCACAGTCGACGAGATGTTCCTGGAGAGCGCCAGCGACAGGTACAGCAGCGGAACAAACCGGGATGAGATCGACTTCTTCTGGGTCGAGGCGCGGCCATTCGACGGACCGGGCGAGCCGGTCTTCCCGCCGGAAGGCGAGGCAGAGGATGTGTGCCCGTGGACACCGAACGTCGGAGATAACCATCCGATCCTCGGAGAGAACTACCAGCAGATCATCTGCTGGGATGAGGAAGGCACCGAGAGCGTCGCCGAGGGAACCGTCTGGCAACCCGAGGACGCAGCGGCGGGTAACTGGTTTCTCGACATTGGACTCAGCAACTTCGACGGGGCCGAGATCATGTTCCGGGCCGGCTACAAGGACATCGATCCCAACGGTTCCGACCACATCTATGACCCGAGCGAATGGCTCGTAGGAGGGGAAATCTGGGACGACCACCTCCCCGACCACGACAGCACCTACAGGTTCCGTATCGAGCACTTCCCGGCGGTCATGGACATCTACCTGACCATCGAGCTGCTCATCGACCCCTGAGCCTCCCTCCGGCTCGTCTGAGCACCGAGGCGAAGGGCCGGACCGATGAAGGCCGGTCAACGTTTCTGGAGGCGCTCGAAGAGCTCGAGCCAGTCGTCCGTGAGATCGTCGAGCGGGCCGCCATCAGCGGTGATCTGGCTCAGGGTTCGGTTGATGGTGCGCCGGGCCTTACGTGCGATCCGCCGCAGGAATCCAACGACGGTTGCCACTCCGACCGCGAACAAGCCGAGCAACACGACGGAGCCCCACGCGCTGCCGCCGAGCATCGACAGGATCATGATGCCCAGGATCCACTTCCAGGCATTTGATCGGGCCGGTTTCGTCTCCACATCGACCTCGACGAGCTGACGCCGACCATCCGGTTGCGCAACGGTCCACGTGTCGACCCTGCCACGACCGTTCTGCGGTCGCCACGTCGTGTGCGACCCAGATTGCCGCTCCTCGATCAGGCCCTCCACCCGCTGGAGATGCTCCCGCAAACGCTCCGCAACCTGCTCCGCCGTGCCGGGGATCACCAGTCCGCCGCGCACGGTATCCGGGACGGTGGCCCGCTCGATCGGACGAGCGTTGTGATCCCGCTCGGTATTGAGCTCCTCCAGCAACGCCTTCTTGAGCGAGTCCTCGGAGATCCCAACCTCAGCGGCGATGTCCCGCAAGGTTGCGTAGTCGATCGTGTTCGCCGCGGCTTCAGCCGCCTCTCGTGCCTCGTGATCGAGCTCGATTGCCCGTCCCAACACTCGATCGGCCAGCGGACGAGCCAGCGCCTGCAACTGCTCGGCCAGCGCATCGCTCGCCCGCTGCTCGCGCTCCTCCCGGCTGAGGGACTGCTGCGTCATGGCCGGAAGTGTACGGAGCCGCGGCATCGGGTTCGACCCGACGGAATTCCGGCGATCCCTCTAGTGTTCCGCCTACTGCACCGGCACGAGCGACCCATCGGGCGGTCGAGGCCAACGAAGGTGACACCCGAACGGACACCACGAGCGACATCCCCCAACCCGGTGTGGTGGGGAGAGAAAGGACACCCGTTCCCATGTCCGGAAAGATGACGGCGCCAAAGGTCAAGGCGCGCAAGGGCGGTGACAAGCTCACCATGATCACCGCCTACGACTTCCCCACTGCGCAGATCGTCGATCGGGCCGGCGCAGAGATCATCCTCGTCGGCGACTCCCTCGCCAACGTGGTGCTCGGGTACGACGCCACGATCAAGGTCACACTCGATGTGATGATCCACCACACGGCAGCCGTTGCCCGGGCGAAGCCGAATGGGCTGATCGTCGGCGACATGCCGTGGCTGAGCTATCACACGTCGATCGAGGACACCGTCACGAATGCGGGTCGCCTGGTCCGGGAGGCCGGCGCCGAGGCCGTGAAGCTCGAAGGGGGCAAGAAGCGCCTCGACATGATCAACGCCGTGCTCGGCGCCGAGATCCCGGTCATGGGCCACCTCGGACTGACGCCGCAATCCGTGCACGCCATGGGCGGGTATCGAGTCCAGGGCAAACAGGCCGCAGGTGCCTACGAACTGCTGTCCGATGCGCATGCGCTTGCCGACGCCGGTGTCTTCTCGATCGTGCTCGAAGGTGTTCCCGACATACTCGCCGAGATCGTCACGAAGGAAATCGACGTGCCCACCATCGGAATCGGAGCCGGTGTTCACTGTGACGGGCAGGTCCTCGTACTCCACGACTTGCTCGGCCTCGGAGGCGGCGAGTACCTCCCCAAGTTCGTACGCCAGTACGCCCGCCTCGCCGATGATGCTGTCGCAGCCGTCGAGCAGTACTTCGACGACGTCCGTTCCGGGGCCTTCCCCGCCGACGACGAGACGTATCACATGCCGGACGAATCGGCCCAGATCCTGCGCGAGCTCGTCGCCGGGCCGCGGGATCCGGGACGGAAACTCGCCGCCGACGATCTGATGGCCGACGAAGCGATGGAGCGCTAGCAGCAGCTTCGCTGCTGCGGTACCGGGATGCCCCATCCTGCGTAAGCGCGCTTCGGATCTAGCCTGCTGGCGATGCATCGCCGTCGATCTCTTGTCGCTGTCGCCCTCATCGTTGCCGTCATCGTTGTGGCCTGTGGAGGTGACGAGGACATTCCGGCGAGTGCGGTGCTGACGGCTGCGCCTACGCAGCCGTCTTCGACCGAACCGGATCCAACTCCGACGACCGGGCCCGTGGGGGAGACAACCGCTCCCACTACATCTTCGCCCACGACCGTGATTCCCTCGGTCGATGACATCGCCGTGCCACCGACGCTCGAAGGCCTTCCGCTTGCGGTGATCAGGGTGAGTGGTGAAGCCCTCGTTGTTGCCGTCGCCGACAACGGCGGGGCACGGCGTCAGGGGCTCATGAACGTCGAGGATCTCGTTGATCTCGACGGCATGCTGTTCACCTGGCCGGACGACACCGACGGCGGCTTCTGGATGAAAGACACACTCCTCCCGCTCGACATCGCGTTCTTCACCGCAGACGGCTCGCTGGTGGACACCTTCCCAATGGAGCCGTGCACCGAATCCCCATGCCCCACCTACTTCCCCGCCGGCGCCTACCGCTACGCCCTCGAGACGGAGCAGGGACGCCTCGGGGACCTAGAAGCCGAGACGACATTGCGGTTCCTCGAGCCGTAGGTCAACGTCCAAATGCCAGGTCAGCGCCGTACCGAGGCCGGGCTTGTCTCAGTACTCAGTACTCGGTACTCAGTACTCGCCGCCGGCGCCTGCCGGCGGCGCTGCCTACATCCGCTGCCAGGGGATGGCGGCGAAGACCAGGATCAGCGAGATGAGCATGCCCATGGCAACGACGCGGTTGCCTGCTGCATGGTTCGTCTTTGCGGTCCTCCGCCCGCGGGCGATCGCCATGTGCGCGACGCCGAGCGCCAAGAGCATGGCGATCGGATGGATGACGGCAATGAAGAACCCCTGATCCCAGCCCGAATTGAACAACCAGAGGATGATGCCGATCGTCACCTGGACGTCGACCACGATGGCGATACCAGAGAACACCGGATCAGCGAATGCCTCTCCCGGCCGACGAGCCGCAGCGAAGGCAACGACCAGCCCACCGATCAGCGCAACGAGCACGAGCCAACGCAAGAGCGAATGAACAGTGACAAGCGTGTCCAGTTGTGGCCTCCGAAGCTGTGACTCAGCCCAGATTCTCGGACCCACGAACCTCCGTCGCAAGTCGATGTGCGCGCTCCAAACGCTTCCGGCAAACCTGGACGACGAGTGCCTTCCCCCAACCCCCTTCGGGGGGACTGCTCCTCAGATCTTGGGTTTCGGCGTCGGACGGCCGTTGCAGTCGCGACCTTCGCCCGGCCGGTAGGTGGCGAAGACGAAGTCCTCGAGAACCTCACCATCAGGGGCGGTCCTCGAGCGGTACGTGTTCACCCGCCGACACGCCTTGCCCCACCGGAAGGTCGATTGCCGGGTCTGCTCGACCTCGAAGTGCGGAGTCGAATACAGCTGGACGGTGATCGACGTGTCGGTGTAGTCCGTCCAGATGAGCATGGAGTACGGCGTCGGATTCGTCACGATCAGGTCGGGTTCGGGGAACGAAAGTGTGGCTTCCCGTCCGTACGGGTAACGCTTCAGATAGATCGAGTGCGACTGGTATGCCTCGAAGTCGAGCCCGGCGAAGAAGGCGGCGTTGAACATCGTCGTTGCGAACTGTGAGATCCCACCCCCGACGTCATCGACGAAGTGACCGGACTCGATCACCCCGGCTGCCACAAACCCCTTCTCGCGGGTGCGTTTGCCGATGAACTCGTTGATCGAGAAGCGGCCGCCGGCGTCGATCACCTGCCCACGCACCAGGTCGGCGATGCGGTGGATGTTGTCGACACGCGCTGCGCAGCAGCCGTGGTTCGTCGTGAACTCGGACACCAGCTCCTGGACCCCCAGCGCCGCGACCGCCGCCGCCCCGCCGTCGTCATACACCGAGGTAGGCGGGAGGACGAGCGAGCGGAGGTGCCCTTCCCGAGCCCATTCCTCCAGGGCCGGAGCGAAGCCGGATTCGCAGCATCCCATCGGCTCCCGTCCGAGCTCCGTGACGATCTCGCCGTCGACCACCGTGAACGTCGGCGGCGTACCCGGATCGACGAAGCTGCCGAGCAGGCGTATCACCGACGCCTCCGCCCGACCCTCATCGAACCGTGGGATCAGTCCTGAATCCGTCAGCTCTGAGTCGATCCATCGCCCGACCGTCCCCTTGCCGATCGTTGCGGTCTGGCCGTTGACCACGACGGGCAGATCCACCGTCATGGCGTCGGCTGCGGCGAGCGATTCGGCGAGCGCCATCGAGTCGATGCGCGGCGGGATCGGTCTCCACTCGATCTCGATCGTGTCGGGCGGGTATCGGTCACCGGCGAGATCCGTGACGGCCGCAATCGCACCGACGACATCGAGCGCCAAGCCGTCACTCCCCGGTGTCACGACGATGTCCCCGGACGCCCCGGTATAGGTCGGCTCGATTGGCTCGTACGGCCGCACATTCGGTTGACCAGCAATGAAAGTCTCGGCGACCTCCGGATCAACGACGACACGGATACCCACGTTGCGGGATTGGTCGAATGACGACCACCAGCCCCGCAGGTCGTCGAGCAGCGCGCCGTTGCGCCCGGCGTCCAGCGCGTCGGTCCGCATGGCATCGACGTCGAGCCGAACGCCAACATCGGACAACGTCGCTTCGATCACACGATCGCCGCCGTCGAGCAGCAACGGTCGGTCGGCGAAGGACGCCGCGAGGTCGTCGAGGTGCCGATCCAGCGACGGGAGATCCAGCCCGCCCACGAAGACCCCGTCGATCGTGACGTTCCGCGACACCCGGTCGTAGTGAAGGGCGGCGTCGGCGAAGAACCCACCGCCGTAAACGGTGAGCACAACAACCGGGGCACCAAGTGCCCACGCCCCCCAGCGCAAGAGCCGACGCATCGCCGGGAGAGTAGCGGCCGGAAACGGCCGCAATCCCGTCTTGCGGAGCGGGTCCCAGGTCCCAAGTCCCAAGTCTCACGTCCCATGTCCCAGGTCCTGGTACCAGGTACCGAATGGCCTCTTGGCAGCCTGTATATCGTTTCGCTATAGTTATATCGATTCGATACTCATCTCGATGTGAAGGCATCCGATCATGCTCGATCTCGCCATACTCGGCCTGCTCCGGGACGTGCCGCGACACGGCTACGAACTGAAGCAACAGCTCGCTGAACTGGGCTTCTGGAAGGTCTCATTCGGCTCGCTCTATCCGGCGTTGCGGCGCCTGGAGAAGCGCGGGCAGATCGAGGCGCTCCGTGCGACCGGGCGCCGCAAGGCGTATCGGCTGACCGAGGAAGGTCACGAGGCCTTTCAGGTGATGCTGCGGGAGGAGAGCGACGAACCCGAAGAGGATCGCCGCTTCAACCTGCGACTCGCCTTCTTCCGGTATCTCGAACCGGCCCTTCGCATCACCACCCTCGAGCGGCGGAGGCGCCAGCTCGTCGATCTCCTGGTCGACTCCCGGCGCACCCTGCGCGAGGCCCAAGCACGAAGAGGAACCATCGATCGCTACACGCTGGCGCTCATGGAACGCACCGTCCGTTCCACTGAGGCCGACATTGCCTGGCTCGACGAACTGATCTCCGCCGAACGCGTTGCGGGGCGGGCGGCGGCGTCGACGCCGGAACACTCAGGAGGAACCGTATGGGCAAAGTGAAGGTCGCCATTGCCGGTCTCGGCAACTGCGCCAACTCATTGATCCAGGGCGTCACGTACTACGCCGACGCCGACCCCGAGACCAAGGTCCCCGGGCTCATGCACATCGATCTCGGCGGCTATCACGTCGGTGACGTCGAGTTTGTCGCTGCCTTCGATGTCGATGCGTCCAAGGTCGGCCAGGACATCGCCAAGGCCATGTGGATGGGTCTCAACAACACCATCGAGTTCGCCGAGGTCGAGGACACCGGGATTCTGGTCCAGCGAGGTCCGACGCTCGACGGTCTGGGCAAGTACTACCGCGACGAGGTCGAGGAATCGGCCGAGGAGCCGGTCGACGTAGCCCAGGCACTGCGCGACTCCGGCGCCGACGTCCTCGTGTCGTACCTGCCGGTCGGCTCGCAGGATGCCACCGAGTTCTACGCCAACGCTGCCCTCGAGGCCGGCGTTGCGTTCGTGAACGCCATTCCCGTGTTCATCGCCTCAGACCCCGAGTGGGCCCAGCGCTTCGTGGATGCCGGCCTCCCCATCATCGGCGACGACATCAAGTCGCAGGTGGGTGCCACGATCGTGCACCGGAACCTCGCCCGCCTGTTCGAGGACCGCGGCGTCGAGATCGAGCACACGTATCAGCTCAATTTCGGCGGCAACATGGACTTCATGAACATGCTCGAGCGTGAGCGCCTCGTCTCGAAGAAGATCTCGAAGACGCAGTCCGTGACGAGCCAGATCGACAAGGGCATCAGCACCCAGGACGTCCACATCGGCCCGTCGGACCACGTGCCGTGGTTGTCGGATCGCAAATGGGCGTTCATCCGCCTCGAGGGCAAGTCCTTCGGCGATGTGCCGTTGAACGTCGAGCTGAAGCTCGAGGTGTGGG
This sequence comes from Acidimicrobiia bacterium, assembly GCA_030066755.1. GTDB lineage: Bacteria > Actinomycetota > Acidimicrobiia > Spongiisociales > UBA5794 > JASJAX01. Next base: position 43,375 of record JASJAX010000040.1, on the reverse strand, counting down.
ACTCCCCCAACTCGGCGGGCGTCATCATCGATGCCGTGCGCTGCGCCAAGCTCGCACTCGATCGAGGCATGGCCGGTCCACTGCTGGCTCCCTCGTCCTACTTCATGAAGAGCCCGCCGGTCCAGTACCGCGACACCGACGCCCACGACAATGTCGAAGCGTTCATCGCCGACGACGACCGCACCGCCGACGACCTGGCGGAGTACCTGAGTTAGCTGATCCCCTTCGGGCTTGGGAAACAGGAGGGCGCCTACGGGCGCCCTCCTGTTGTATTGGGAGCTGGTCTGCGGCACATAGGGTGTGGATCCCCCGCCCTTGTAGGGCGGGGACAGGCTGCGAAGCAGCCAGGGGAGGGTATCCACGGATCGGCGCATCGGCGTCTAGCCCACAGAGCGCCTCGAAACGGGTACCAGCGCGCGGCCGACACGCCAGACACCCTCCCCGACCTCCACTCCGTGGAGGGGGATCCCAAGGTCACTGAAGAGCACGCGTAGTCCCCCCTCGAATACCCTTCGAAGAGAACGCCAACCAGGAGGATGCCTTGCAGGTCACGACTCGGACGGTCGACACGGATCGGTTGCAGATGCACGTCTTCGAGGCGGGACCCGAGGACGGCACCCCCATCGTGCTCATCCATGGAAACCTCGCCACCGGGCGGTTTTACGAGCAGGTCATGACGAATGCTCCCGATGGCTATCGCCTGATCGCTCCCGACATGCGCGGCTTCGGTCGGACGGAGCGGGTGCCTATCGACGCAACTCGTGGCCTGCGTGATTGGGCCGATGACACGGCCGGCCTCGTTGCTGCACTCGGTATCGGCGCTCCGGTCCATCTCGTCGGATGGTCCACAGGCGGGGCCGCCATCGCCTGCTACGCAATCGATCGCCCGTCTGCCGTTGCGTCGCTCACGTTCATCGATCCGGTCTCCCCCTTCGGCTACGGCGGCACCCGAGACGTAGACGGCACCCCGACCTGGCCCGACTTCGCCGGATCGGGCGGCGGCACCGGCAATCCGGAGTTTGCGCAGCGGATCGCCGACAACGATCGCTCGAGCGACAGCGACCTGTCTCCCCTCAGCGTCATGCGGGCGTTCTACTGGTCGCCGACGTTCACCGTCGATCCGGAGTGGGAGGCCGCCCTCCTCGACGATGTCCTGCTCTCGGAAACCGGCGACGACGGCTACCCCGGCGACCTCACTCCGTCCGAGCATTGGCCGACGGTTGCTCCCGGCACGCGAGGCATCCTGAATGCGCTCTCCGGCAAGTACTGCAACTGGTCCGGGATCGTCGACATCGATCCGAAACCACCGGTGTTGTGGACTCACGGCACCAACGATCTGGTCGTTGCGGACGGTTCACCGTGGGAGATGGGCACACTCGGCCAGCTGGGACTCGTGCCCGGGTGGCCGGGCGAAGATGCCTACCCGCCGCAGCCGATGGTCTCGCAGATCCGTACCGTGCTCGATCGGTACGCCTCTGCGGGTGGTGCGGTGCGCACCCAGATGTTCGACGGCTCCGGGCACGGCCCTCATATCGATGCCGCCGAGCGGTGGCGCGAGGTGTTCTTCGACTTCGTGAGCTGAGCCCGCTCAGCTACGGCCGAGACTCCGGCGTCGGGAACAGATGGCGGGAGAGCGTTGCTGCTCCCAGCGCCGCCACGACGTGCCATACGGCGTGCGGCTGGAGGACTGCATCCGGCGTACACCACGCACCGCCACCCCGCCCCAGGACCTGCAAGGCAAGCCCGACCGAGAACAGGCCGATCGCAGCCCAGAACCATCGCAGATCGGGGCGCAATCCGCGTCGTGCGATCCACCACTCCGTCACAGCGATTCCGACGACCAGCGCCGTTGCGGTGTACCTGCCAAGGCCGTTGTCCATGAACCAGAGCACGACTGCGCCGGCCGCGCCGCAGACAGCCAAGGTTCCGAACAGCCAGCGATCCGACCGCGGGCGTAACTGAGCGAGCTCCGCGAGGAGGACATAGCCCAGAAACAGATGGATGCCGAGCAGATCCATCCAACCACCCCACTCGGTCATCGATGCGTGGAACGCTGCCGAACCGACACCGAGTCCGATCACGGTGGCGGCGAATCCAACGTGGCGACGGCCGATCGTTCCTCGTGGTGCGAACCACATCAGCCCGAGCCCGGCGAGCACGAGCGCAAGGCTCGAGATCGTGTTGCCCGGCTGCACGACCACCCCGCTGGAGAAGGCTTCGCACGAGCAATCACCGGCGACGATGCAGCCCGACGGCTCCCCAGGCCAACCACCCGAACCCACCGCCCAGCCGGCCAAACCGATCGCCACCACCAGCCCGATGCTCCATACGACGGGTCGCCGCCCGCCGTCGATGATCGAGGTGCGTCGCATATGTCGAGCGTATCCGGGCAAGTCGGCACCGAGGTCGATACTGCAGTAGTTCGCATCGACGAGAATGGTCCCTCGGCGAAGGAGAACGAATGGCTCAGGACCTCGACGAAGAGCAGACCCCCGAGATCAAGGCGTCGCGCCGCCTTGGCTACCACCCGCGTCGCTCGGTCCGCGACGTGTTCGCCGAGCTCGCCGGCACCACCGCCGACGACGTCGACCAGGACCATTACGGCACCGGTGACGCCATCGAGACGGTTGAACGCCGGGTTGCAGAACTCCTGGGCCACGAAGCCGCCGTTCTGATGCCGAGCGGGACGATGGCGCAGCAGATCGCTTTGCGCATCTGGTGCGATCGAGCGCGCAATGCTCGCGTCGCCTTCCACCCCACCTGCCACCTCGAACGCCACGAGCAGGGCGCGTACCGCGAACTCCACGGCTTGACGGCCACGCTGCTCGGATCGGCCGAGCGCCTCTTCACCCTCGACGATCTCCATGCCATGCACGAGCCCGTCGGCGCCGTGCTCTTCGAACTCCCCCAACGAGAGATTGGGGGCCACCTACCGCCGTGGGATGACCTCGTGGCGATGACCCGGTGGGTCAAAGAGCAAGGCGCCGCCGTCCACATGGACGGCGCCCGCCTGTGGGAGACCAAGCCGTTCTACGACACGGACTACGCCGAAATCGCCGGATTGTTCGACACGGTCTACGTGTCGTTCTACAAGATCATCGGAGGGCTCAACGGGGCAGCGTTGGCCGGACCGCAGGACCTGATCGATGAAGCTCGGATATGGCAGCGGCGCCACGGCGGCAACCTGCCCCACATGTATCCGATTGCCCTGTCGGCTGCGCTCGGTCTCGATGAGCACCTCCCTCGCATCGCCGAGTACCACGACAAGGCAGTCGAGATCGCAGAGCTACTGGCTGCGATCCCCCAGGTCACGGTGAGCCCCGACCCGCCGCACACGAACATGATGCACGTCTATCTCCGCGGCGCGGCCGACGACCTGCTCACCGCCGCCGCGCACGTTGCCGACACGCACGACATCGAGCTCTTCGGCAACACCAGCCCAACCGACGTACCAGATGTCCGGCGGTGGGAGCTCACGGTCGGAGCTGCGGCGAGTGAGATCGAACCCGTCGAGCTCCGCAGCGCGATCGACACGTTCGCCAAGGCGTTGGCGACTGGACCGCGCTGAGCCGTCGATCAGTCGAACGGCGCGCGCGGTGGGGCTTCGAGGGGGCGATACTTGAGACCAGGCTCCTGGTGCTCTTGGGCACCAAAGCCGTCTTTGTCCCAGTCTCCTTCCCGATCACGGCGTCGGAGGTAGGCGGACAGGGCGATCATGGCGGTGACGAAGGTCACGACGATGAGGACGGCGGCCATCGTGACTCCTTTCTGGATCTTCTTCGGAGGGTATGGCGCGGCAACGGCCTACCGACCGCGTTTCTGCAGGGCTCAGGCGGTAGCGTCTGCGTCAGGACGCCAGGGAGACGACCGATGTACGACCCGCTCGAGGGCATGACGCCGCTCGGGACCATCACGACCGGGGCGAGGCCGGACCGATTGGCCGCCGAGTTCCGCCCGGTCCTGGCCGCAGCCATCGAGTTGGTCCGATCGGCCGATCCCGGCACCTCGCTCTACGTCTATGGGTCCGTCGCCACCGGGATGGCGCAGCGCCCGACGTCGGACGTGGATCTGCTCAGCATCGGGCTGGCGTCGGACGTTGCCGCCGAGATCAGCGCCGATCTCTCCGGCCGGTTCGCAGCGATCTGCCGAGCCGTTGAGATCGGTCCTGCACAGCGCACGGACTTCTCGTCCGATACCGACGAGGGCTACGGCGGGTGCGTGTTCCTCAAGCACTACTGCGTGCACCTGACCGGACCGGACCTGCACTCCGAGCTTCCCGACTTCCCGGCCGACACTCGTGCCGCCCGGGGGTTCAACGGCGACATCGCCATCCACGCCGCCCGATGGCGGAGCGATCTCGAGAGTGGTGCGGATCCCGGGACGCTGGCTCGCCGCCTGGCTCGCAAGACCCTGCTTGCCGTAGCCGGGCTCGTCAGCATCCACGATGAGACGTGGACGACCGATCGCAACCGCGGTGCGGCCCGGTGGGCCGAGATCGAACCCTCGCTGAAGGCCGGCCTCAACACACTCGTGATCTGGAGTGCCGGCGACGGCGAGCCCGATCGAAACGAAGTGGGCGCAGTTCTCGACGCCGTCGTTGCCCGCGTCGCGTCCTCCTTCGAGGAGTCAATCGGCCTTTGGGGGCCATCAGAAGCCCGCTGAATGCCCGACCACGATGGTGCCGTGACCGCCGCGCATTGCGTCGCAGCAAGGCGTCAGGATCCGATCCTCTCGAGCATCTTCCGTATCCGGCGCTCTCCGCGTTCGTAGATCTCCGGGGCAAGGGCGCGCCACTCCGGCTGGATGATGACATCGTTCGCCAACAGCAGGGTCCGGGCGACGATGCACGTGAAGACATCACCTCCGGAATCCGGCCACGGCGAAATGTCTTCGTAGCCCGATCGAAACTCGAGCAACTTCCGGTCGAAGTCGGCCCGGTCCCAGTGGTAGTAGAGCGCAATGCCGATGTCCTGTACGGGCCAGCCCCAAACCAGGTCCTCGAAGTCGAACACGGCGATGGCACCTCGGTTGACCTTGACGTTCCACCCGTGGAGGTCGCCGTGGATCAAGCGCATCGGCTCCCGACTCGGCAGCGAGGCGAACAGTTCCTGCACGAGCGCCATTCCCCGCTCGAAGACGGATCGCCTTCGAGGAGGAAGCAGGTCATCGCCGGCATCGCTGAACACGACGTACGGCGCCTCATACGGGTACACCGTCGTGTACTGCGGTGCCACGAATCCCGGCGACGGCTCGAACCCGACGGCCGCCCGATGCAGGTTCGCCATTGCGGCTCCGTAGCCGTCGAACGACACCCGATCGAGACGATCGGCGAGGAGAGATCCGTCGAGCCATGTGAACACTGCGCAGGTGGGCTCGTACGGAACTCCGGGAGCCGACCCGGTCACCACGACGTCACCAGTCCGCGATCGCACCGGCCGTGGCACCTTCGGGGTCTCGATCGTCGAGAGCGCCTCGAGCCACTCCATCTCGGAACGCATTTCGCGGGCACTGTGACCCGCGGGAGGTCCTGCGCCCACCCGCATCACATACCGATCACCGTTGGCACAGTCGAGCCGAAACACACCGTTGGTGGCATCCGACATCGCCCGCATCCGGATGACGTCGAGGTCGTACTGCTCGAGCGCTTGACGAGCAATGGACCGCAAGCGGCGAACTCGTCCGATGTCGGTCAGTTCGTGGAAGCTCTTCACTGCGCCAGACTATCGCCGTCCGGGGTGACCTCTCAGGAGCGCCAATGACGCCGAGTGGTGGCTGGCAACCGCGCCCGCTGACGCTCAGGTAGAGCAGCCGCCCCGCCGCTGAGGAGGGCGATCGCGGCGTTCATCAGCGGGGACATCCGCTTCATCCGCGGTGCGATTCGGGCGCAGGTCGTGGTATAGGTGAACTATGGCCATACTCGCCAAGCATCGACGACGGGCAGGACGACGGTTGATCATCGTCGCCGGGGCCATGGCTGCCACGATGCTCGTCCCGTCCGCCATCGGTGCCCAGGACACCGGTTGCACGGCGCAACGTGATGGCGACACCGTCACCCTCACGTGGGCCGACAACGGTGGCATCCACATCGTGCGCCGCAACGGTTCATGGCTGGCGTCACCGGGTAGCGGGGTCGACACCTACGTCGACACCAACGCCCCCGCCGACGCCACCTACCTGATCCGCACCTGGCTCGACACCGAAAGCACCGACACCGACTGCGTCGAAGGCGAACCGCCACCGCCGGATCCTCCACCCCCACCACCAGATCCTCCACCCCCAGCCGAGGTCGAGCGAGTGATCCACATCAGCATCGACGGCCTTCGCTCCGACCATGTCACCGCCACGCTGATGCCAGAGCTCACGACGCTGATCACACAGAGCGCGGCCACCCTCAACGCCCGCACCGACGCTGACAGCACCCAGACCCTGCCGATGCATGCTTCCCAGTTCACGAGCCGTCCGGTGAACGGGCCGAGCGGACATCTCGTCGACTTCAACAACGACAACGGCTCCACGATCCACGCCGCTGCCGGTACCTATGTGGCGTCGGCATTCGATGTCGTGCACGACAACGGCGGCTTCACCCTGCTCTACGCCGGCAAGTCGAAGTTCGATTTCCTCGATCGGAGCTGGAACCAGGTGAACGGTGCCCCCGACGTCACCGGCATCGATGACGGGCGCGACAAGATCGACGACTACCGGCAAGGCTCGCCCGGCGCGCTCGTGCAACCGCTGATCGACGTTCTTGCGACCACGCCCGACTTCGAGTTCGGCTTCTTCCACATCCGGACACCAGACGAGATCGGTCACATCTCGGGCTGGGCCTCTCCCGAGTACGAGCAGGCCGTGACCGACGCCGATACGATCCTCGGCACCATCGTCGACGCCATAGAGGCCGATCCTGATCTGGCGACGACAACCGCCATCATCGTGACCTCCGATCACGGCGGCCCCACCGACGAGTTCCTGCACTACGACCCGACGATCACCGAGAACTACACGGTGCCGTTCGTCGTATGGGTTCCGGGTACGACCACCGGCACCGACCTGTATGCGCTGAACTCGGCGAACCGTGTCGACCCCGGGTCGTCACAGCCGTCACGGACGGATCCCGACCAGCCGATTCGCACCAGCGAAGTCGGCAACCTGGCCTTGGCGCTGCTCGGCTACGCATCGATCCCCGGATCGGTCGAGAACGGTGGCCAGGACCTGCGCCTGGATTGAAGCAGCCGATCGTCGCACGGAACAGCCGCTGCGAAGCTCGCCTCCTCAGGAGTCAGTCGGCCCATCCCAACTCGCGCAACATCATCGACGCCAGCTCGAAGTACATGTCGTGGTAGCGCTCCGTGGGTTCCGGATATGGACGCAGGTCGTGGGGCGGCGAGAGGTTGATCGAGACTGCCTCGGTCGAGTTGGGACCGCTCAGGATGTACTGCCCCCCGGCCCAATCCTCCTCGAACACCACACCCTCGGGGAGTCTCGAATCTGTCAGCCTTGGGCCAGCGAGTTCTCCCTGTTGAATGCCGACGATCCAAGTCCGATTCTCTACCGGACCTGAGTCGGCCGCCTCGTACCGCCAGACGCTCGTGTGCCACACGTCGGTGTCCATCCCGAGCCCGGAGCGATCGACTCCGACTTCGCCGCCACCCGGCTCGACACCCGCGTACCGGCGAGACAGGTGGTCGAACATGTCCTTCATCTCGTCCGGCGTTACCCATTCATAGATGTCGTCCCCCCACGAGAAGGGCGCCTCGGGTTCTGACACGACGGGCGCACCGTCGTCCCCGCCGAAGAGCCACACCGGGATCCCGATCGCCGCGATCACGGCGAGCAGGGCGACGGCGGCGACCCATCCTCGTCTCGCCGGTCGAAGCGGCATCGTCTGGTGTGGTCTCACTTCCGTCTGCATGATCGAACTCCCGTCCCTGGCAACGACCTGGACGGCCTCCTGCGACAGATGCCGCTCGATCCGCTCGATCAACTCCTTCGAGTCGATCGCAGGGTCCTGTCCCGCCAGGAGGAGCAGCGTGTCCTCAAGCCGTTGCATCGGTCACCTCCTTCGAGAGCTCGGATTGGAGCTGCCTTCGGCCTCGAGATGCCGCCACTCGGGCCGAGACTTGGCTGCATCCGAGCATTCGAGCGATGTCCTCATATGGCCAACCCTCGATGATCCGCAGATAGAGCACCGCCCGCGACTTGGGGGAGACCAGGCGGAGTTCCTCCAACTCCCACGAGTAGACGGGCACCTCCGGATGCGCCGCGCCGAGTCGCACCCACGCACGACGTCGACGCCGCTCCGACCGCTGCCGATCCTGCGCTAAATGCAGGATCGTTCGGCGCAGATACGCCCCGGGATGATCCAGCCCGCACAGCGACCCGCGGCTCCGCATCACTCGGAGCAATGCCTCTTGCACGAGATCGTTGCCATCCTCACCCGGCGGTCGAACGGTCGAGGCGAACCTTCGCAACGAGGGATACAACTCCTCAACGAGCTTCCTCTCGTCATCACCAAGCCGGTCAGGATGTCTGGGGCGCAATCGGCCACCTCCGAACCCTCACCCCTATCAACTCCGCACTACCCCCAACTGTTACAACACCATCCCGAATCGGGACAGGGGCCGAAGGTGCAGTCGGGCGCGCTACCAGCGGCAGCGGCGATCCGCTGGATCTACCGGACTGGTCGTGGTGCGCTCAGTGCTTCCAGGGGCGGTTGCGGAGGGTGTCCATCAGGCGAGGGCCATCGAGCACGGAGACGTATGGCAGCACGCTCTCGGCGTTCTCGATCACCCACTCGGTCAGCTCGTCGCTCACCACGGACTGGAGTCGCTCGGCATCCCAAGGTTTGGTGATGTAGTGGTTGAGGTTCGCCTCGTTGATCGCCCGGATCGTGTCCTCGTGACCGGCCTGACCTGTGATCAGCACCTTGCGAATGGCCTGGGTGTCGGGATCCTGGTGGAGAGCGATCAGGAAGTCGGTTCCGTGCTCCCCGGGGAGCAAGTGATCGGCCAGCACGATGGCGACCTCGTTGCCGCCGGACCGAAGCTCCGCCATCGCCTCCCGGGCATCCGCGGCGTCCTCAGCAACCTCGATCCGGAACACCGCAGTGAACGGCTCGAGATCGCGCGCGATCGCGTCCCGAACCTCGGGCTCGTCCTCGACGACGAGGATGAACACATCGCTCATTCCGCAACCCCTCCCTCCGTCGTGTTGCCCACCGGCAGCGTCACCGAGAACGCCGTCCGGCCGGGCACCGAATCGACTTCGATGACCCCATGGTGGCGCGTGACGATGTCGAGTGCGATCCGCAGGCCCAATCCGAGCCCGAAGTCGACTCGACCCTGCTTCGTCGTGAACGCCAGATCGAAGATCCGCTCCACGTCCTCCGGCGGAATGCCCGGACCGCTGTCGATCACCTGAACCCGCACGAATCCGGGCTCCGGTACGTCCGTCACGACCTCCAGTGTTCCCGGCCCTTCCATCACCTGGATGGCGTTGACGATCAGGTTCGTCCAGACCTGGTTCAGTTCACCCGCCCGGGCCGCAATCATCGGGACCGGGTCGTAGCGGCGCTCAACGGTGATCTCCCGCATGCGGTGGCCCAGCAGAAGCAATGTCTCGTCGAGCCCTTCGCGGACATCGACGTCGTTCGCCGTGTCCTCGGGGCGCCGTGCGTACGAACGCAAACTCCCGACGAGGCCTTCGATCCGACGACCGCCGGTCCTGAGGTTCCGAATCGCCGTGCCCAACCGGCGATACGCCTCAACGCTGGTGAGCAGATCGTCCTTGGCAGGCTCGGGCACACCCGCGAACAGCCGATCGACGTCCGCTCTGGTCGTGATACCTGCGTGCACCAATCGGCCGGCCAGCACGTCGTCGCCGAGTGCCCCGGCCAGTTCGCGGCGTTGGGCGCGCTCGGTGCGCGTCGACACCGGCTCGGCATGGAGCGCTCCGATCAGCGTGTCCGTGAGCCGCTGCGACTCGGGATGGCGCGTCGTCAGCGACGTGATGTCCTCCTCGATGTAGTCGGTGGCTCGCAGGATCGCTGCGATCGGGTTGTTCAGTTCGTGCGCGACGCCGGCGACGAGCTGACCGAGGAGCGCCATCTTCTCCTGTTCGATCAACTGTGATTGCGCCTGGTCCAGTTGTTGGAGCGCAAGCGCCAGCTGATCTCGCTCGGCCGCAATGGCTTGGCGCGCCTCGTCGAGGTCGATCCGGAGTTCGACGCTGCGGCGGATCCGTCGGACCATCGAGCGGAGGAGCACGGACATGAAGAGCCCGCTGAGGGTCGAACTGCGCTGCAAGGCATCATCGAGCTGGTCCACCGTCAGCGGAATCGCCGTGACGTCGGTCACGGCCCGAGCAGTGAACAACGCTGGTTCGTGATGGGCGAGCGCAAGGATTCCGAGGATCCGCCCTGCCGTCCTGACGTGGAACGACGTCTCGGTTCCTTCGACGTCGAGGGAGAGGTTGATCTGACCGTCGAGGACGATCGTGATGCCGTCGACCTCCTGACCCGATTCGAGCAGGAGTGTTCCTGCCGGGTACACCTGGGGGTCTGGATGATCGAGGATTGCCTCGATCTCGCGCACCATGGCCTCTTCGACCTCGTCGTCGGAGAGCTCGGTGTGGGCGAGCAGGCCGCGACGTGCCGCCTCGAGTTGCACGCGGGCGGATCGACCGCGTTCCTCGGCTCGAGTGAACGCATGCGATAGCAACTCGACATCGACGATCTCGGGAACCTGCTCGAGCGCCGCGGGATCCTCCTCGATCAGGTAGCCGGTGATCAGGTGGTCGATCGTCTCCTCGAGCACCTGCTGATCCCACGGCACGGGGACAAACGCATCAATCGCTCCGTCACCGACGGCATCACCGGCTTCGTCGAGGCGTCGAGTGACCAGCAGCGTCCGCACACCGCGCACGGACGGCCGGTGCCGAAGTGCCGCAAGCGCCGTGATGCCGTCCACCTCGCCGACCCGATCCGATGCAAGTACCAGCGGGACTCGAATGTCGTCCTCATCGAGCTCATCGAGACGTTGATGCAGCTCCTCGTCGTCGAACAAGGCTTCGACGTCGAACTGATGGTCCGTGAGCATGTCGACGACGCTCCGCAGCGCCCCGGCCAGGGCCGACTCAGCGGCTGCACACAGGATCACAAACCGCTCGTCGGTCATGCGAGCTCCAATCCCACGAGATCCCAGAGCACGGGGCCGACGAAGACGAACAGCAGCCAGCCGATGACGCCGACGATCGCGCCGACGATGGCGAGGTCTCGCGTCGAGATCGTCCCGGCGCTATAGGCGATGGCGTTTGGCGGCGTGCTGACCGGCAGCGCCATCGCGAGTGATGCGCCGACGGCGATGAAGAACCCCGCCGCAACCGGGTCGACGTCGACTGCGGGCGACAGCGCAAGGGTGAGGCCGATCGGAATCAGGAGGTTGGCCGCGGCACTGTTCGAGATGACCGTGCTCATGAGCAGCGCAGTGAGCGCCAGCGCCCCGGCGAGCACACCGGCCGCGAGCCGCTCCCAGCTCACCTGCGCGATGATCCATTGGTCGAGGCCGGATGACGTCACTCCGATACCGAGCGCGATGCCGCCGGCCACCAGCCAGAGCACGTGCCACGGCATCGCCTGCAGGTCACGGCTGCCGAATACCCCCGTCCCGAGCAGCACCACGACCGGAATGAAGCCGACCACGCTCGAGGTGATGCCGTGGAACGGCTCGGTGAGCCACAGGCCGACGGTGAGCGCAAAGACGGCGTACAAGACCCAAGCCGACGGTGATCGATCGAAGTCGCCCTCGATCGCCACCTCGAGTTGATCCTGATTCGTCGGGAACAGGCGCACGATGACCTGCCAGGCGGCCACCAGCAGGATCAGCATCAGCGGCACGGCCAGGCCCATCCACTTGGCGAAGCTGATGTCGATGCCGGCATCGGCCAGCGAACCGACGGCGATCGCATTCGGCGGTGTCCCGACCGGCGTCCCGATGCCACCAACGTTGGCGGCGATCGGGACGGAAAGCACGAGGCCGGCGCGGAAGCGGTCGCTGGGCTCCAAGGTCGCGATGACCGGCAGGACCACCGCGAGCATCGTTGCGGTGGTAGCGGTGTTCGACATGAACATCGAGAAGACCGCAGTGATGAGCATGATCCCCAATGCGATCGAGGCCGGCTTCGAGCCGAACGGGCGGAGCAGGACCTTCGCCATCGTGCGATCGAGCGAGTACTTGTTGGCCCCCTCGGCCAGGAAGAACCCTCCGAGGAACAGCATCAACACTGGATGGGCGAGTGTGGCGAAGAACGCTGCATACCCGGTGGTCGGGTCTCCGGCCGGGAGCCCCCAGATCGCCTGGTCGCTGATCAGCACGATCTCCAAGAAGATGATCAGGGCCGCAGTGGCGAACAACGGGATCGCTTCGGTCACCCACAACACGACCGCCATGAGGAAGACCCCGAGGATGCGCTCCCCCGACTCCGATAGGTCAGGAATCTCGATGAGCATCGGCACGACCAGGGCGATGACCGCTGCGATCAGTCCACCGACCTGGAGTGGTTTGGGCTTGGTCGCCATCCGCGCCGACCCCTCAGTGTTTAGCTTGACCCCGTCGTCGTGAGATTAGGCGCAGCAGAACTGCCGCCGGCCACGGGTCCGGTCAATCGATAGCCCGCTTGGCCAGAAGCAAGGTCAACGTCGGCAAGCTCCGCGTCGGCGACGTGTAGGTTCGTTGGTCCCCGAGCCACCGGAGACATCAGCGCATGAGCGACGACATCGTCTGCAGCCACACACCAGCAGCCATCACGCTGCCCCCGATCGCGGCTCAGGGTTGCGAGACCTGCCTGGAGCTCGGGAAACGAGACTGGTTTCACCTCCGCTACTGCCAGAGGTGCGGACGTGTCGGGTGTTGCGACAACTCTCCCGGCCGCCACGCAACCGCTCACTACCACGCAACCGAGCACCCGCTGATCCGTTCGTTCGAACCTGAAGAGGACTGGTTCTGGTGTTACGTCGACGGCCTCGGATTCCACATCGACGGTGCGGTCTCCGCTGCGTCGTACGAGGAAGACCTGCGCTCCTGAGCAGAGGCTAGGATGCTGGCATGTCTGCCAGACTTCTAGCAGCTCGAACAGCGGCCGGATTGAGCCAAGTCGAACTTGCCGCTCGTGCCGGCGTCAGCCGTCAACTCATCGGTGCGGCCGAAGCCGGGCGGCACCTCCCCCGGGTCGATGCTGCCATTGCAATCGCCCAGGCGCTGGGTGTCGACATCGCCCACCTCTTCGCCGACTCGCCCATGGTGCTCGACGTGCGGTCGGGTACCCCGCCCCGCGACGGGGCACTCGTACGGTCGGTCCGAGTCGGTGAGCTCGTCGTGACCGGCAGCGCCGGAATCGGCGTCGAAGGATGGGACGCTGCCGACGGCATCGTGGAGGGTGGCAAGGTCACGCTGTTCGACCAGCGGACGCCGGGGATCGCCGTCGGTGGCTGTGAACCGGGCCTGGAGTTGCTCGAGCGAATCCTCCGCAATGCCGGTGCCGGTGCGATGAGTACCCCGATGTCGAGCACGGCAGCGATCGAATCGCTCGATGCGGGTCGCCTCCACGCAGCGGTGGTGCACGGTCCGGTTGGGTCGGTCGGCGACCGGGTCGGCGACCGCAGTGTTGACCGCTACCGGCTCGTGCAATGGCGCGTTGGGCTGGCGGGCCCGCCGGATTCTGGCGCGGATTGGGCGGCGCGGGCGCTCGCCGGCGAGACCGCGGTCGTACAGCGCGAGGCTGGAGCCGGCGTGCAGCGAACCTTCGAAGAGCACGCCGCAACCGACGTGCCCGGCCCGCGTGTGGCAACGCATCTCGCCGCCGCACGACGAGCCGTCCTCGCCGGACTCCCCGCCGTCACGATCGAACCGGCTGCGCTCGCAGTCGGTGCCCCGTTCCATGCTCTCGACGTGCACGAGGCCGAACTCTGGGTCGATCGGACCTGGGCGATGGACCGGGTCGTCGACGACGCGCTGACTGTTCTCGCCGGAGTCCCTTTCACCACGCGACTGGCAGCGATCGGCGGCTACGACCTCCAAGGCTGTGGGGATCGCATCCGATGAGCTTCCGTCCGCTGCTCGTGACGCTGCTCGCCGCTGCCGTTGCGACCGCGGGCTGCGCCGGGAACACGAGCAGGGACGTGCTCCTCGTCTCCGCCGCAGCATCACTGACCGACGCATTCAACGGCATCGCTCTCGCATTCGAAGCCGACCACACCGGTGTCGACGTGCAGCTCAACTTCGCCGGGAGCTCGTCACTCCGGGAGCAAGTCCTCGGCGGAGCACCCGCCGACGTCGTTGCGACGGCGAACCCCGACACGATGGCGCCGCTGGTCGACGCCGACTTGACGACCAGCGACCCGCTCGTTTTCGCCCGCAACCGCATGGCCGTCGCCGTTCCCTCCGGGAACCTCGCCGGCGTGTCCGGTCTCGAGGATCTGGCAGATCCGACGCTCCTCATCGGGCTGTGCGATGAAGCCGTACCGTGCGGATCGCTAGCCCGCGCCATCCTCCTGCGTGCCGGCATCACTGCGGCGATCGACACCAACGAGCCGGACGTGCGATCCCTCCTCACCAAGCTCGAAGCCGATGAGCTCGATGCCGGCATCGTCTACATCACCGACGTCATCGCCACCGGAGACGGCATTGAGGGAATCGCAATCGCCGATGCGATCAACCTCGCAACCGATTACCCGATCGCCGCGCTGCGATCGGCCTCCGATCCACAGGCTGCGGAGGAGTTCGTCGACTTCGTCCTGTCGACCAGAGGACGCGACATCCTCGCCCGCCACGGGTTCGAGTTGCCGTGACCGGTCCCGTCCGTCGTACGACGCGTCCCCCGGCCCTTGTGTTGGTGTTGGCTGCGCTGGGTCTGGCGGTCTTCGTTGTTCCCTTGCTCGGCCTGATCGCCAGAGTCCCGTGGTCTCGCCTTCCAGAGTTGCTCGCCGGCGACGTCGTCGGTGACGCCCTGCGCCTGTCGCTCCTGACGTCGATCGCCGCAACCGTGATCTCCGCTCTGATCGGCGTCCCGCTCGCCTGGGTCCTCGCCCGCATGGAGTTCCGCGGGAAGTCTCTCGTTCGGGGTCTCGTGCTGCTTCCGCTGGTGCTGCCGCCCGTGGTCGGCGGTGCTGCGCTGCTGTTCGCGTTGGGCCGGCGCGGGATCGTCGGAGGGCCGCTCAACGACCTCACCGGCATCGTGCTCCCGTTCTCGACGGGAGGCGTCGTGCTCGCTGCGACATTCGTCGCGATGCCGTTCCTTGTCATCACCGTCGAGGGCGCGTTGCGCAACCTCGATGCCCGTTTCGAAGGTGCCGCGGCAACACTCGGGGCCAGCCGGTGGAGAGTGCTCTTCCGGGTGACACTGCCGATGATCCTGCCGTCCCTCGCAGCCGGTCTGGCCCTCACCTGGGCCAGAGCGCTCGGCGAGTTCGGCGCAACGATCACCTTCGCCGGGAACCTCCAGAGCCGCACCCAGACCCTTCCCCTCGCCGTCTTCGTGGCCCTCGAGAACGACCGCGACACTGCGATCGCGTTGAGTCTTCTCATGGTCGTGGTGTCCCTCGGCGTCCTCATCGGTCTCCGCGATCGGTGGTGGCGATCGTGGTGAGCCCACCGGTGAGAGGCCTCGACGCCCGGCTCGTCGTTGCGTCGGGCAACGGCTTCACGCTTGACATCGACCTCGCGATACGGAGCGGACACACCGTGGCCCTGCTCGGACCCAATGGCGCCGGCAAGACGACCGCCGTCCAGGCACTCGCCGGGCTGCGTTCACTGGACGCCGGTCGGATCGAGCTCCACGGACGAGTGCTCGACGACCCGGCCGGGAACGTCTTCGTGCCGGCGGCCGACCGGCACATCGGTGTGGTCTTCCAGGACTACATCCTGTTTCCGCACCTGAACGTCGCCGAGAACGTGTCCTTCGGGCTGCGATCCGCAGGGGTGGGTGCGAGCGAAGCGGTGGCTGCAGCACGCTCGTGGCTCGATCGCCTCGACATCGCTGAACTCGCCGAACGGCGACCCGGGGATCTGTCGGGAGGTCAGGCCCAGCGCGTTGCGCTTGCGCGAGCTCTGATCACCGAACCGGCGATGCTCCTCCTCGATGAGCCGCTTGCGGCCCTGGACGTCACCACGAGGGCCAGGCTCCGCCGAACCCTGGCAGACCATCTCGAGGCCTATGAGGGGCCTCGCCTCCTCATCACGCACGACCCCACTGAGGCGTACCTGCTCGCCGACGAGATCCATCTGATCGAAGACGGGGCCATCACCCAGGTGGGAACTGCGGAAGACATCCGGCTGCGGCCCCGAACCCGATACGCCGCCGACCTCGCCGGATCGAACCTGGTCACCGGGACGGCGTCCGCAGGTGTCGTCGAGTCGGCCGGACACCGCCTCCGGGTCGGCGACACGACGATCCACGGCCCGGTGCTCGCAACGATCCACCCTCGGGCCATCTCGCTGCATCGCAACGAGCCGGAGGGAAGCCCGCGCAACACTTGGCGGACCTCGGTCGACCGCATCGAGCACTACGGGGACCGCGTTCGGATCCAGACCGGTCCCCCAATGCCGCTCACTGCGGAGGTCACCCCGAATGCCGTCGATGCCCTCGGTTTGCACGAGCAATCGAGCATCTGGGTGTCTATCAAGGCAACCGAGATCGACGTCACCGCCGGCTGAACGGGCGTGTCAGTCGCCGATATCGCTCGAATCGTCCGTCGAGACGCCGATATCGACTCGATGCGAACCCGATCGGTCCTCGCCCTGGCTGTGCTCGTCGTGATCGCCGCATGCGGCGACCCAGGATCGAGTCGAACGACGGTGGAACGAGTGACAACGCTGTCCACGAGCGCAACGACAGTCGCTCCTGCCGCACCCGAGCCGCCCACCACGCAAGCGTCGACAACGACCACCGCAGTGCCGACCCGAATCGACACGTATCGGGACGAGTACGTCCTCGCCACGAGTCGCGGCGAGGTCATCCTGACGGGTGAGCACACGGCAGACGCGGACCGGTGGATCCAACGATACGGACCGGACGATGACGGACTCGTGATCGAGACCGTTGCCGTCGGTGACGAGCAGTGGGAGCGGTTCGATGACGAACCGTGGACGGTCATCGACGATCCCGCCGCCGACCTCTTCGACCATCCGCTCGTCGTTGAAGACGTGCTCGCCACGTTCACCGCTATTGGGCCAGATGAACACGAGGGACTTCCGGTCGAGGTGTATCGGCTCGAGGGCCAGGCGGTCGCCGACTACGCAGGACCCGGCCTCGAGTTTGAGAACGGCAGCATCACGGTTGCCGTGTTCGCGGGCGAGTCGTTTGCCTCCTACGAGATCGTGATCAATGAAGACAGCGACCAATGGATCCGAGCGACCTATCGCATCTTCGACGTCGGGGCCACCCTCACGATCGAGCGGCCGGAAGTCCCCCTCGAGGTCACAAGCTGTCGCGACCCGTTCGCCCAGTTCATCGAGGAAGTCGGGTCGTACCGCAGTCGATACGACCTGCTCCACAGCGGATCGGCGTTCTCGTCCATCGAGGAACTGCGACTGCTCGAGCCGTGGGCGTGGCAACAGACCGTGCGCTTCCGGGGCACCGACGCCTTCATCGACACCCTCTGGGTGAATGGCGGTTTTCAGTATTGGCGTGAGCCCGGAGGCGACTGGCAGGAGGACTCGGACGGCAGCTATCAGTCGCTGACCTACCGGCCATTCGTCGACGACCTGTGGATCCCCGACCTGGTGAAGATGTTCGATCCCGTCGCATCCGACACGATCAACGGTCGGGACGTCGACGTGTACGAGTTGGGTCTCGATGACATCCGCCGGCTGAACGATGGTTTGGTGAACCGTACCGACACCCTCGCCGCAACGTTCTGGATCGAACCGTGCTCGAGTCCGGAGCTGCTCAAACTCGAAGTCCTGGCAACCGGCGATGGCTACGCCGACGGCGAGTTCCACATCGTGTACGAAGTGTTCGACCTCGGCACCACCGATTCGATCGACATCCCTCCGGCGGCGCTCGATGACTGAACGGCAGCACACTGCCGACAGAGCCCGTTGAAGTCGGTAGTGTCCGACCCGATCACGCCACCCGAGGTACCCCGATGTTGAGCCCCGCCATCCTGATCGTCTCTGGAGCGGCGTTCATGTTCATGCCGACCGATCTGCTGATCAGCATCGGTGCGGCCGACCCGTTCGAGTTCGAATTGGTGCGCTGGGCCGGATTGCTCCTGGTGGGACAAGCCATCCTCGTAGCCCGCATGAACCGCAAGCGCATCATCGATGATCGGTGGTATCGCGTCGCCCTCGCCGGTGACCTCACCGTCGGCCTTGCGATCATCTACGTCGTGACCGGCAACCCGTTCTTCCTGATCCTCGGGTTCTCGGCGCTCTTCGCGATCTACACCCGCACGCTCATGCCGGTGCTCGATCACTGGTCACGGGACGTTCGCTCTCAATGGGAGCGCAAGGCCCGCTGACCGACGGCGCTGTCACCCAATCACGCCGCTCGCTCGTCTGTCACCATTGAGAGGTTGAAACCGGCTGCGTGAGGGAGAGTGTGATGGATTGGTGGATTCTCGAACTGATCGTCGTAACCGTTCTGGTGGCGGTCGTTGCGGTACTCGGTCCGCTCATCAAGCGGTTCGGGAAGGGGTACGCCGCCGACGTGTTTCGTGCCAACCCGAGGACCGGGAAGAGCTATCTGGTGCTCATGGACTTCGCCTATTACCTGATCTTCGGAGCATTCATTCTGTTCACCGTCCAGTTCGAGCCGGACACAGGCTGGGCGGACACCGTCACCGCACAGCAACTCGAGGCCTCCGTCGTCCGCGTCGGCGGAATGCTGCTCCTGATGGGAATGCTCCATGGTCTGAACGTGCTCAGCCTTCCTGTCATCGGCCGCCTCTTCAGCCTCAATCGTCAACTCGATGAGAACGACAGCAGCCACCTCGAGGTGGCGTGACCTCGCCCGATCGTGCACCCGCTCGCCACGGGACCGGCCCGCCGCCGGTATGCATGGGAGGTACAACGTGAATCGCACACATCGCAAACTCGTCCTGGTGATGGCAGCTCTGCTGCTCACGACACTGGCAAGCCCGGCAACGGCCCGCAGCTCGGTCGAGGTGACCAACGGCACGGTGCAGGTGCTGCCGGGAGCTGAGGATCTCGGCTACGCCCTTCGAGGCGGCGCCATCATGGTCCGCTTCGCCGAGGGCACGCTGGTGGCCGTGCGGGTTCGAGGCCTGAGCCCCTCGACGAGCTATCCGACGCACGTGCACAACGCACCGTGCTCGCACACGCCGCCGGGCGGAAGCCACTACCAGCACATCGAAGGCGGCCCCGTGGATGTCGTGAATGAGATCTGGCCCGTCGTGACCACGAACGAACGCGGTGCAGGTTGGGGTACGGCGTGGCACGACCACCGTGCCCGACCCGACGCACAGGCGATCGTCATCCACTACCCGGCGGACACCTCGATTCGCCTTGCCTGCATCGATCTCGACTGAGGGGTACGGATGGTCTTGGTGGCGAGCGGGAGAGGGCGGCGACGAACATTCGTCGCCGCCCTCTTTGCCTCACTCGCCGGCGACGCGACCCAGCCCGAGGTGCTTCCCACTGCGTCAACAGGCCACGCCACAGCCGACCAGTTGGTGGTACGCCTCTTCCACGAGGAAGCGGCATCCCTCGTGCGCCTCGCACGGCTGTTCACCGACGACCGCAACGCTGCAGAGGACCTCGTTCAGGAGGCGTTCATCCGCCTGCACCGCGCCGCAGCACGGATCAACGATCCGGCCAAGGCAGCTCCCTACCTCCGATCGATCGTTCTCAACTTGGCCCGAGATCACAATCGACGGGGACTGATGTCGCTGCGCCACCGGAGTGCAATGAAGCCGGACGCGCCACCGGCCCCGATGGAGGACGAGGTGGTCGCACGCGTCGACCACCAACGGGTCATCGACGCGCTCCGCGACCTGGCGCCACGACAGCGCGACTGCCTGGTCCTGCGGTTCTACGCGGGCCTCACAGAGAAGGAAACCGCCGTCGAGCTCGGGATCTCCCCGAACTCAGTGAAGACCCATTGCCGCCGCGGCATGGCGGCAATGGAGGACCGCCTGGGGAACGCACCATGAGCACGGAGCAACGACTGATCGAGGCCCTCGAGGCGACGGATTCCTTCGCCCCAAGCCCCGACCTGTGGGCGAGGATCGTCCACTCGATCGAGGAGGATCGTCGGCACCGCCGAAGGGTCCGCACGACCGCTGCCGTCGTCGCGCTTCTGGTGTTGCTCATGTCAACCATCGTGTGGATCTACCACGAGACCGCGACTCAGGGCTCCCGCATCGACTGGCGCGCCATGGAAGCTATCGAGGTAGGAACGCTGACGATGCTCGTTGCGGCACTGGGTCCGGCCATTCGCCGGTTCGGACGCAGCTACGCCGCAGATCTGTTCCTCAGCGCAAGTGCAACCGGTGACCGCTTGCTCGCGCTCCTCGACCTTGCGTATTACCTCGTGTTCGCCGGATACATCCTCATGACGACACGGTTCGCCGCGCCGGCGACATTCGTCCGCTTCGAAGCCGCCGCCCAAATCAAGGAGGCGGCGATGCGCACCGGTGGGTTACTCCTCTCCATGGGCATCCTGCACGCCCTCGCACTCGTGTCACTGCCGCTGATCGCCTTCGTCTTCAACTCGGGCCGTTGCGGAACGAAGCTGCCGCGGTGGGTGGTCGTCCTCGTCGTCGCTGCGGCCATCGGAATCCTCTCAGCCCTTCCGTCGGTGTTCATCATCGGTCTGGGGCAATGACCCGGCGCTTCACGCTGCGTCACCCGAATCTCTCGGCCGATCGTCTGTAGAGGTAACAGAGGAGGAGTCGAGTGGAGCTCACTACGGAGACCCCAAGCGTCGTGCAACGCGAGCCGATCGCCTTGCTGGTTCGCGAGATCGCAGGCGCCGCGATGGCCGCCGCCCTCGGTGGTGTGCTCATGGGCGGGGTCGGGGGACGGATCGCCATGCGGGTGTCCGCAATCGTCAATCCGTCCATGACCGGGAGGATCTCGGAGAATGGCAATCGGATCGGGTCAGTGACGCCGGATGGAACGCTGGCGTTGATCCTCTTCGGTGGACTCTTCGCCGGGATGGCCGCCGGGGTCGCCTGGGTTGCCGTCCGCCCTTGGCTCCCGCAGCGACAGCCCGTTCGCCGCTGGACCGCGGCAGTCGCCGCCCTCGGGCTGGCGGGGTTCCTGGTCGTTCAATCGAACAACTTCGACTTCTTCATTCTCGATCCCGCCTGGCTCCACGTCGTCATGTTCGCTGGCATCGCCGGAGGTGCCGGAGCAGTGACCGAGTGGATCGATGGACACATCGTGCCGCTCTTCCGAGACTCCGCCGGGTTCACGGTCGGTGCATCACTGATCCTGCTGATCGGCGCACCGCTTGCCGTTCCGTTGACCGGCATGTTCTTCTTCGACGACATGTGCTTCTGTGAGGACCCGCCACGAGTCGCCGGAGCGCTCATGCTCGTGGCGCTCGCCGTCACCGTGGCCAGCTGGATCACTCGATGGCGGGGGCGCGGCGTCCCACCGTCACTTCGGCTTGTCGGCTGGGTAGCCACCGGGGGTGCCGTCGTCGCCGGATTGGAATCACTCGCAGGCGAGATCGGCGCCATTCTCTAGCGGGATGCGGAGTTCGGTCGGTCACCCAACGACGTCGACGGGCCCCGGCCCGGTCGACCGGGTCAGTTCGGTGACCAGCGGGGATCCCGGCCACTGCCGGCCAGGGCGGTATCGAGATCGTCGTCGGTCGCTGCGTCGACGGGGGGACCGAAAACCCCGAGATCACGAGCCCGTTGCGCTCCCGACTCCACGATCTGGCGTACCGCCGCCGACACCTCGGCGGGAGGCTCGTAGTCGTACCCAACCGCAGCAGCGAGATCCCAGCCGTGGAGCACCAACTCCTGCAGCGTGATCGCCGCAGCCGTCCGAGCGTCCATCTCCACGGTCCCTGACTGGGTCATGCCCTCCATGGCCCCCGGCTCGGCCCACGCGTCGAGGAGGTCGGCCGCCAGTTCGGCGTAGCGATCCTGCCACGTGTCTCGGTCGAACGGTTCCGGCTCGAAGGGCTCTTTCCGAGCGCTGGCGAGGCTCAAGCCGGCAACGAGCAGCATGTGCTCAGCGAGGCTCTGCACATCCCAGTCGCTGCAAGGGCTCGGATCCAGGAAACAGGCAGGATTGACGCTCTGGACAACGGCGTTCGTCTCGACGGCGGCAGCGCGGATGGCATCGGCAAGGTCCATGAAATCTCCCTCGTGTTCGACGGAGCGTAGTTCCCGCCACCGGCTAGCTCGCCTGGACTCGGATCGCCGCCCATACTGGCGGCGTGGAACGCAACGTCCTCGGTACCGACCTCGAAACGTGCAGCGTCGATCCGCTCACCGGATGGCTGAGGGATGGCTCATGCGCCACGGGACCCGATGATCGTGGCAGCCACACGATCTGTGCGGTGATGACGCGAGAGTTCCTCGACCATCAACTCAGCATTGGGAACGACCTCGTCACTCCGATGCCTGGATACCGGTTTCCGGGGCTGCATCCCGGCGACCGGTGGTGCGTGACGGCACGGAACTGGCTACGAGCTCACTTCGACGGAGTAGCTGCCCCTGTCGTTCTGGCCGCAACTCACGAGCGAGCGCTCGACATCGTCCCCCTCGAGACATTGCGCGAACACGCAGTGGACGTACCCCCGGATGTGAGCTCGCTGGAAACCTAGGGCGACCTCAGCAGTGCTCCCGGAGCCAAGCGATGTCCTGTTGCTGCCCCCCACCTTCGTCCCCGTCGGGTGTTTCGACGACGACGTCGACGTTGGCGGCACGTACGACCTCGAGGATCAACTCCGGCGGGATCTCTCCTTGACCGAGGTTGGCGTGACGGTCGCGCCGACTGTTGTGTGGATCGCGCGAATCGTTGCAATGGATGAGGTCGACCCGACCGGTCAAGGAGCGGAGCGTCTCCACCGCCGTTGCGAGATCCTCGCCGGCCGCCCAGGCGTGACAGGTGTCGAGACAGACACCGACGTTGAAGTGGCCGATCTCCTCCCAGAGCGGGCCGTAGTTCGCCAGCTCGCGAGCAACCGCGTGGCCGCCCCCGGCCGTGTTCTCGATGAGCAGCGGGACCTCCCACCCGTCGTCGGCATACTCGAAGAGCTTGCGCCAGCGCTCGAAGCCGACGGCGATCTCCTCCTCTTCTCCGACGTGCCCGCCGTGGACGATCACCCCCTTGGCGCCAATGGCGGCCGCAGCTTCCATCGTTTGGGCAATCGTCTTCCGGCTCGGGATGCGAATGCGGTTGTTGGGTGACGCCGGATTCATCAGGTACGGCGCATGGACGTAGATCGGGAGGCCGGAGGCAATCAGCTCCTCGGCATCGTCCCGCGGCTTCGGTGCCTTGTACGACTGCGGCGCCGACAAGAACATCTGCACGAGGTCTGCATCCCGTTCTTCCGCGGCCACGAGTGGGTCCGCCGACCGAATGTGAGCTCCGATGCGCATGGGGGAGACGGTAGCGGCCAGTCGTCGGTCGTCAGTCGGGTGCGAGTCGCAAGTCCCAGGTCCCAAGTCTCAGGTCCCAGGTCGTAGGTCTCGGGTCGCAGGCGGGTGTCAGGTCACAGGTAGCCGGGCCCAGGGTCGCCGGACTTGGGTTCGTCGGGGACTTCGGGACCACTGCTGTCGGCGGCGAGCTGCTCGGACGCGGCTTCCTCCTGGGCTCGCCTCCGCCATTGCTCGAGCTCGAGCTCCATACGGAGTGCCAGCTCCTCCGGCGGTTCGGCCCACGAATCGGCATCGACGTAGAGGACGCCGTCGACCCAGTCGGCTCCCCAGACGTCGAACGGGTAGCGGGTTGGATCATCGACTTCGACGATCAACACGCGCCGTGGCCGAACGCCGTCACCTTCGACGAGTCCGGGACGGACGTCGACGAGATCGTCCCAACGAAACACCACCATCTTCTGGGGACCGGCAACCCGCAATGCCATGCCATCGTCCGTGATCTCTGCAACAGGCTTCCCCGAGGCGAGGCCGGCGACCGCAGCGGCGAACAGCCCGCCTCCGGTGACGACGAAGAGGGTTCCCCAGATCAGGTCGGTTCGGCGCCACGCCTCGCCGCGAGTCGTGATCTTGCCCGCATCGTCCTCGAGCGGCTCCGACGAGACCTTGTGCAGCCACAGGATGTCCATGGCTGCGAGCAGCAGGAGCACGCCGGCGAGTCCGAGTAGCAGCTGGCGGGTGGGCGCCTTCGCGACGCGGTACCGGGTCACAGGGCGACCCCGAGGTCGTCGGGTGTGACCAGCGCAACGAGGTCGAGACCGATGGCCGACATCGCTGCCTCAGCCGCCCCTCCACTGCGGTCGACCATGGTGATGACTTGTACGACGTCGATTCTCTCGGCTCGGAGTACTTCGATCGCGGCGACCGTCGAGCCGCCGGTCGTCATGGTGTCCTCGACCACGCACACCCGATCGTCGGTCGTCACCGGGCCGACCAACCGTCCGCCGGTCCCGTGGTCTTTGGCGGCTTTGCGGATCGAGAATGCTTTGAGTGGTCGGTCGGAGCACGCCGCCGTTGCGATGGCGATCGGATCGGCTCCCATCGTCATGCCACCGACAGCCGTGACCTGCGAGTCGAGCAACTCGAGTACCGCCGCGGCGACCCGACGGGCGCCGTCCCCGTCAAACGTGGTCTGCCGGCCGTCCAGGTACCACGACGAGACGGCTCCGGATGCCAGGGTGAACGGCCCATCGGTACGCAATGCATACGTGCGCAGATGGTCGATCAGGGAGGATCTGGAAGGTGTAGAAAAAACCACAGAAAGTCCTCAAGGAATCCGTTCAGGACGACGATACCTCTCTCAGACAGGATGCCTTCCTACCTCCCGTCTAAGCCCGAATGAAAGGCCGCCACTCGGCGGCCTTTCGTTCGTCCGGCGCGCGTTGGTCGACGAACCGAAGTCCAGGCGATGCCCCTAGCCTGGCGTCGGCAGCCAGGTCCACTGAGGAGGAATCGTGTCTCGCAGGCTGGTGGTGTCCCTCGTTCTTGGTGTCCTGTGGGCTGCCGTGGTTCCAGTCGGCAGCGGAGAAGCCGCTTCTCGGGTACTTCCCCCGAGCTATCGCTTCAGCATTGGCTCGGCTGGTGGTGGACCGGGCCAGCTCCTGATCCCGACGGCGATCGCAGCCGGCGACGATCGGCTCTACGTCGGCGACACCGGCAACAGCCGCATCTCCGTATTCGACCCAACCGGTGACTTCCTGTTCGCATTCGGCTCGCTGGGCAGCGGGCAGGGCGAGCTCAACTACCCGGTTGGCCTTGCCGTCGATAGTGCAGGGCGAATCATCGTCGCCGACTTCTACAACGATCGGGTTCAGATCTTCCGATCGAACGGAACGTTCGTCTCCGCCTTCGGCAGCCCCGGAAGCGGCAACGGGGAACTCGACTCCCCGACCGACGTCGCCGTTGACGGCGACGATCGCATCATCGTGGCCGATCGCGACAATCACCGGATCCAGATCTTCGACTCATCGGGTACGTTCATCGATGCGATCGTGGACGCCGGTACCCCCGGATCCGGCTTCTTCTCTCCGCAGGCAGTCGCCGTCGGCGCCGACAACGAGATCTACGTCGGGGACGAGTCCCACCGAGTCGAGGTCTTCAGCGCAAACGGACAGTTCCTCCGCTCGATTGGCGACGGACCCGGGGGCTCACCGGGCGACTTCAACGTGATCTCCGGACTCGCAGTGGATGCCGGACGGCTGTTCGTCGCCGACTCGTTCAATGATCGAGTCCACGTCTACTCGACTGCCGGTCGCTTGCTCTGGTACCTGGACAACTCCGGCGGGGGACCGGCCCTCGACCTCGTTAGCGGTGTCGCTGTTGGCGACAACGGCGCAATCCTGGTCAGCAACCAGGGTGGCGATCACATCCAGACCTGGGACTTCGCCCGCTGCAACGGTCAGCCGGCGACGTGGGTCGGCACCAAGGGTGCCGATGTGTACACCGGGACCAGCGGACGCGATGTCATGATCGGTCGAGGGGGCGACGACGTCCTCGACGGCGGTGACGGGAACGACGTGATCTGTGGCAGCGCCGGCAACGATCAGCTGATCGGAGGGCTCGGCAACGACAAGCTGCTCGGAGGTGACGGTGACGACGAGCTCACCGGAAGTGGGGGCAACGACACCCTGCGTGGCGGGTCTGGCAACGACATGATGCGCGGCAAGGCCGGCGCCGACATCGCAAGTGGAGGACCGGGAGACGATGAGGCGCACGGCGATCGTGGGCCTGACATTCTCAAGGGAGGGCCGGACGACGACGTGCTGTACGGGGGCGATGGAGACGACGACCTCCGGGGTGGAACCGGAGCCGACACCTGTGACGGCGGACCGGGCACCGATCTGACCAAGAAGTGCGAGTCGGAGTTGTCGATACCGTGAACCCGTAGCCTGCTCGCATGGATTTGTACTTCGTTCGTCACGGCGAACCGGCATGGATCGTCGATGGGATCAACCATGCGGATCCCCACCTCTCCGAACGCGGCCGACGGCAGGCCGAACTCACGGCTCAGCGCTTGGCCGCCCTCGATCCCCCGATCACCGAAATCCTCGTCTCTCCGGCCGTGCGCTCGCAGGAGACGGCAGCGCCCATCGCCAAAGCTGCCGGTCTCAACCCGGTCACGCTCGACGGCCTACTCGAGATCAAGATGCCCGACTGGGACGGTCGCCCCGGCGAAGAGGTAGAGCGGTTGTTCCGCGAAGCCCGTAAACGCCCCGCCGAAGAGTGGTGGGCCGGCCTCGAGGGAGGCGAGAGCTTCGGTGACTTCCACGAGCGAATCGTCACAACGCTGACCACCGAGCTCGGCGAACGCGGCGTGCACCCCAAGGACGCCGGCCATATGCACCTCTGGACCGCGTCCGACGCGGAGGCACGCATCGCCGTCGTCGCACATGCCGGCACCAACTCCGTCGCACTCGGTTGGCTGCTCGACGTCATTCCGGCACCGTGGGAGTGGGAACGATTCGTCCTCGGCCATTGCTCCCTGGCCCGCATCAAGTCCGTTGCCATTGCCGGCGCGAACGTGTTCAGCCTCCGTTCCTTCAACGATCAGGAGCACATGCCGGAGGAGCTGCGTACGAGGTAGGGAGCCGAGCCGCTGGCTCGGAGTCGTTTACTCCTTCCCCATCGGGTCGACAGGTGGTTGCGCCCACAACGAAACGCCCACCATGTCCGTCATCGACCGTGCCCACAGACTGGTCCTCTTCCTGATGGCCACCGCGATCCCCACGGTGTTCCTGGTCGACTTGGTCGTCGAAGCCGCTGCCGGGGAGCTGTCCATGGCGCCCGGAACGGAGATCTACTTCACAATCTCAGCCATCGCCGGATTCCAGATCATCACCAAGCGGTGGTCGGCCGACTGGATCATCGTGACGGCTGGCGCCGGAACCGCCATCCTTGCGTTCCTGCGCTATTCGGGCAGAGATACGCTCATGGATCTCAACACCGCCAGTGTGTTGGTGCCCATCCTGGGATTGGCCGCGATCGCAATCAGCCGGAGAGGGCAGTTGGTGATCGGGGGATCGCTCGGCGTCACCGCCGTCGTACTGACTGCGCTCACGTTGCAGGAAGCACAAGCCGACTCGGACGTCGTCATCACTTCGACCGTTGCGGTGACCATCGCCTTCGTTCTCGGCGGGGTACTCCTCCACCAGCTGCGGACTGCGTACGAGGAGCAGTACGCCGCCCGCGATCGATTCGTCGCCTCGGTCAGCCACGAGCTGCGCAACCCGCTGACGGGCTTGCTCGGGTTTGCCGAATTGCTCAGTGATGAGGGCCAGGACGCCGAGATCGTTGGTCTCATTCGAAGCCAGGCCTACGAGGCCGTCGACATCGTTGAGGATCTGCTCGTCGCAGCGAGAGTCGACGCCGGTCAGGTGACGCTGATGGTCTCGGCAACCGATCTGCAACGGGAGGTCGAATCCGTCATCAGTTCCCAGGGCAGAGCCGATCGAACCGATGAGAAGTCCATCGAGTCTGTGCTCGGCCCAATCCAGGTCGACGCAGATCCGCTTCGGCTACGGCAGATCGTTCGGAACCTGCTGACAAATGCGATCCGACACGGCGGCAACCACATCTCGGTGCGCACGTTGAGCGCCGACGGCCATGGCCACGTCGAGGTGTCCGACGACGGCGGTGGTTTCGACCTCGATGATGCTGAGGCCATCTTCGCCCCCTACGGGCGGGCGAAACGGACGAATCTCGCAACCGGATCGATCGGCCTCGGCCTGACGGTGTCGCGCGAGCTTGCCCGCCTCATGGGAGGGGATCTCATGGCCATCCGCGACGAAGGATTCACGACCTTCCGACTCAGCCTGCCACTGTCCCCAGCGCCATTGCCGTCATCGACCGCCCCCATCGAGGCCTGACCGGGCACGACGCGGCCACCGGCCCGCTCAAGCCCAAGCCCGTCACTCGCCCCAAAGGAGCCGCGCCACGATCTCCTCGATCGGGTCGTAGGCGGGCTTGCCGGGTGCTGCGTAGCGGAGGTGTCCGGACCGGTCGACAACGATGACGTAATTGTCGGGCACGTCGCCGTCTTGGACATAGGTGTCCGCAGCGGTACCGCCGGGATCGGCCGCTGCGAACCAGATGGCTTGATCCGACCGCAGTGATTCCGGATCGAGATCGACCACGCTGAGTACCTGGAGCCCGGCCGGCCGATACCGAACGTAGAGCTGCTCCCAGTAACGGCTGTTCATCCAGCACGACGTGCACGTGCCCGCTCGCTGGAACCACACGGCGGTGACGTTGCCGTCGAACTGCAGTGGCTCGTCTCCCGCCGGCCACGCGACCAGCGGCGCGAGTTCAGGGACTTGGCCGAGGTCGTCGGGAGTCTCGAGCCCGTCGGCGTCGTCGGCGGTCAGCTCCGGTTCGTCCAGCACGTAGTTGGGCTGCGGAACGTTGATCGTACGATTCGAGACAACGGCAAAGGCCACGATGGCCCCCACGAGGATGAGGACAATCGAAAGGCCGGCCCACAGTGACGGTTGCTGCTGTCCTCCGCGACGCTCCTTGCGCATCGCTTCGAAGGCTCGTGCAGCTGCATCGCCGGGTTGCCCGACGGACTCGTCGGCGTCCGGTGGGTGTTTCACCGTCCGTACCTGCGGTCCCGCAGGGTGAAGTCGCGCATCGCCCGCAGGAAATCGACTCGGCGGAATGCCGGCCAATACACATCCACGAAGGCGTACTCCGCATACGCCGCCTGCCACAGGAGGAAGCCGGAGAGTCTCGCTTCGCCGCTCGTGCGCACCACGAGATCGGGATCCGGCAGGTCTGCGGTGTAGAGATGCCGCGCGAGGGCGTCGGCGTCGATCCGGCCTGCGATCTCCTCGCCCGAGAGTCCTTCCGTCGCGAGTTTTGCCACAAGATCACGAGTCGCATCGACGATCTCTTGGCGGCCGCCGTAGGCCAACGCAATGGTCAGACGCCGGCTCCCCGAGCCGCATGCTTCCTCGAGCCGTTTGGCCGCTTCAACGAGGCGCCCCGGCAACAGGTCGAGGCTCCCGATGAACCGCACCTTCACATCATGCCCTTCGACGGCCGCAGGAATCCGATCGAAGAGTTCGATCAGGACGTCGTAGTACGGCTCGAGCTCTTCCGGGGGTCGTTTGAGGTTCTCGGTCGACAGCAGCCAGCACGTGACCGCCGGTATCCCCAACTCCTCCGCCCAGGAGAGGAACTCCTCGAACTTCCGCATCCCCGCCCGGTAGCTCGATGCATAGTCGGGCAGCCCTTCGGCGCGCGCATAGCGGCGATGTCCATCGTGGATCACACCGATATGGCGCGGCAAGCGGTCCGCTTGCAGCTTGTGCAGCAGGCGCCGTTGATAGACCTCATAGAGCGGCCGCTTGATGGCTTCTCGACTCACACCCATGCCTTCCCCATGCTATTCGCCACTCGGATATCTGCCCGATCCTTCAGACGTAGGCCAGCACATGAGCGAGTGAGGCGGCCGAGTAATGGATCCATGGATGTCTCATCGAGCCGGAGAAACCGCGAGAATGGGGCCGCACGGTCGAGGCGATATCGAGAAAGAGGTCGCGATGGCGATGTCCCAAGCCCACAAGGATGCTCTTGCCGAGGGCCGCCGACAGTCCCGGGCGATCAAGCAGTATCTCGAGGCATTGGGGAGCCGCCGTCCCGGCCGTCCGGTGACCCCCGACTCGATCCGGGCCAGGATCGCTCGAATCGACGAGAAGCTGGCCAACGAGAACGATCCTTTGAAGCGTGTCGATCTCCATCAGGCAAAACTCGACGCTCAGGCGGCCCTCCACAACGCCGAATCCGCCGCGGACATCGAAGCGCTGGAGGCGGGTTTCATCGCCAACGCCGGACCGTATTCCGCCCGCAAGGGCATTTCGTATGCCGCCTGGCGCGAGGTCGGGGTCCCGGCGACGGTCCTCAAGAAGGCGGGCATCGGTCGAGGCGGGTGAGGTCGACCGCCGCAGGCGCCGCAGTCAGACTGCGAGCAGCGACTCCGGCGCCATCACCGTCTTCGCGCGGACGTACTCGCCGAGCGTCTTTGCCTGAGGGTCCCACTTCGCCGACGAGGCAACGCCCTCGCCGAGGAATCCACGGATCACGAAGTTGATCGCTCTCAGGTTCGGAAGCACGACACGATCGATCTCGTGCGATGCCGTGTCAGGAAGAAGCTCGTGCAGGCGGGCCTCGGTCATGAACGACTGGAGCCAGGCGAAGGTCGCGTCCGTACGGGCCCACATCCCCAGATTTGCGTGACCCCCTTTGTCGCCCGACCTCGCGCCGACGAGACGTCCGAGCGGAACGGCAATCTCGGGACCTTCCGGGTATTCCGCCGGCACGACTGCGCCGCCCTCGTGAGGCGGATTGGGGTCGCCTGAATCCTCGATCGCGTCGACCGTCGTCCGCTCGCCGGCTATCTCGACGAGGGCAGCACGCTGGGGTGTCGAGCTCGGCCAGTACCGGACCAAGGGCCTCCCTTTCCCGGGCGGGGTCGTGACGGTGAAGCCCGGCACACTCGAGAGCGCCAGCTCGACAATCGCGTTGGAAAAACGCCGACCGACGAGATCCGGCGATGCATCGTCGACCGTGACCTTGAGGAAGGTCATCGCCTGCTCGATCGCCTGAGGGTCATCGCGCCCGGTGCGGATGAGCTGCACATCGACCTCGTCGAACTGGTCCACTCCTCCGAGCCTCGACCAGAGGGCGGAGAGAACGGCCTCGGCCTTGGCCTCGATATCGAGCCCAGAAAGCACGACCGTCATTTCGTTGCGGTAGCCGACGAGGGCTGCTGCTGACACTTTCGTCGTCGCCGGGGGCCGCGACCCGCGAACGCCTTCGATTCGGACCCGGTCCGCGCCTTCGTCGACGAGTCGGATCGTGTCGAACCATGCGATGGCGTCGGGATTGAGATACCCCGCCGGGCCGATCTCGTAGAGCAGCTGGGCCGTCACGGTACCGATCGAAACAAGGCCGCCGGTGCCCGGGTGTTTCGTGATGACCGACGTCCCGTCTCCGGCGACCTCGGCGATCGGGAACCCCGGATGCCCGAGCTCCGGGACCTCCGAGAAGAAGCTGTAGTTGCCGCCGGTCGCCTGGGCTCCGCACTCGATCACATGTCCCGCAACGACGGCACCCGCCAGTGCGTCCCAGTCATCGATCTTCCAGTTGTGGTGCCAGGCGGCGGGACCGGTCACGAGTGAGGCATCCGACACTCGGCCGGTGACGACGATGTCGGCGCCGCGACGAAGCGCCGCCGCGATCCCCCACCCTCCGAGGTAGGCATTGGCGGTGACGAGCTGCAGACCTGCTTCGCTTGGGCGCCGCCCGGTCTCGATATGCGGCAGGTCGACGCCGCCGGAACTCAGTTCCGGCATGAGGTCATCTCCAGAGACGGCGGCGACTCGAACCTCGACCCCGAGGCGCTCGGCAACGGCTTCTACGGCCGCCGCAAGTCCCTGCGGATTCAAGCCGCCGGCGTTGGCGACGATCTTGACACCCCGGTCGACGCATCGTTCCAGAACGACCTCGAGCTGCTCGAGAAAGGTTGTCGCATACCCGGCCGCCGGATCACGCATCCGCTGCCGCAGAAGGATGGCCATGGTCAGCTCAGCGAGATAGTCCCCGGTCAGGACGTCGATCGGACCACCTTCGACCATCTCTTCGGCGGCATCGAATCGGTCTCCCAGGAAGCCCGAGCAGTTGGCGATACGCAATGGCTTCGACATTGCGCCGATTATCGCCTCCCGGGCGGGACTTGCCGAGATATGACAAGATGTGCCAATGCACGAGCGGCTCACGCTGGGAAAGATGCAGAACCCCGTCCGTGGGTTCCTGCACGGCGCCGCCGCCGTCGCCGCCCTCATCGGCGCCATCGTGCTCATCGTCCGGGCCTCGAGCTGGGGTGGCCGAATCGCTCTCGGGGTGTTTGGCCTCGGCCTCGTTGCGCTCTATACGACGAGCTCGCTCTACCACTCCATTCCGTGGCGCGAGGTCTGGAAGCAGCGGATGCAGCGGCTCGACCACTCGATGATCTTCGTGCTGATCGCCGCCTCGTTCACACCGTTCGCTGCCGTGTTTCTCGAGGGGTGGATCCGGGTCGGTGCGCTCGCCATCGGATGGGGAATCGCGTTGGTCGGGATTGCGCAGTATGTCTTCTTCCCGAAGGAGCGCTACCACGGAACCATCGCATTGATGGTCACGATGGGATGGCTGTCGCTCCCTCTCATGATCCCAATCGCCAACCAAGCCGGGATCGGGGCCGTCGCCTTCCTCGCTGCAGGCGGCGTGCTCTACACCATCGGCATGGTGATCCTCGTGACCAACTGGCCCAAGATGTGGCCGCGAGTGTTCTCGTACCACGAGCTGTTCCACGTGCTCGTCGTTGCGGCGTCGGCCCTTCATTTCACCGCAACGTGGCGGTACGTGGTACCGGCCGCCGGCTGACGAATCCGGATTGCTCGACGAGCCCGTTCAGTCGTCCTTGGGAACCTGGATCACAAACAGACGGCCGGGTGCGTAGCCGCCGTTGTGATAGCGGAACGCGTCGCCGGCGTGAATCACGAGCATGTCCCCGGGGCCGATCCTGACCGACTCGTCACCGATCGTGAACTCGATGTCGCCCGTGACGCCGATGTAGACCTTGTCGTTCGACTCGGCCGCATACGGCGGGTTGTCGGCGCCGATGGGAACCTCCACCTCCGAGAACGTGGCGACGTCGAACAACGCCGGCGTCATGTCGCGAACCACCAGGTTCCCGAACTGGAACGACTCGGCATCTCGGTATCGCTTGAGTTCCACGCCGGCTCCTTGCTCGATTCGGCCGCGGCCGATGCTACTGACCAGGCGATATGGCTTGGTGGCGGTCCATCGAGACCATCGGCACGGTTTATGTCACACCCGAGCGATACCGTGACACCATCATGAGAAACCACGTTCTCCACAGTGCCCCGGCCACCGGCACGACTTCGGCCACCGGTACAGCCGGCGACACCGATCCGTTCGCCGAAGCGCTCGCCAATCTCTCAAACGCCGGCATCTCCTTCGTCGAGGTGACGGGATGCCCACATCCCGGCTGTGCGGTCTGCGTCGCCGAGCACCTTTCGCCGGCCGCCTGAACCGGCACCTCCCCGTCTTCGAACGCTGGCGCCCAGGCGGCGAGTAGTTGCCGTGACCAATAACCGAGGGGCGGCGCCGAAGCGCCGCCCCTCGAGACGACTGCACTCGATCCGGTCCCCCGGCCCCGTCGGTTCGAGCGCCCTCGTCGGGATCTGACCCGCCGTTGCGAATGCGCAGCCATTAGACACCATCTCACCAAAGAACCCGTGCTCATTCGGCGATTCCGCACACAAATGGGTCGACCGACCTAGAAGGAAGCGCAACGGACCCCCGGCGGGTCAGAGCAGCACCGGAACGGCCTGTTCATGGGCTTAGCCGCCTCATTCCGGCGTCCTGGAATCCACGAGGACTCGCAGCCGCTCCCCTCACCGTTCCGCCGACGGCCTGAGGCCGGGAAAAACGCGCCCGGCGTGCTTCAGGTAGCTGCAGATTCTGCCGAACAACCTCCTACGAGAGCGCAGCGCTGCGCGCAGAAGTCGAGGAGTCGAGGAACATGGCGCGATCGGGCAACTTCTTCAAGGTGTCCCGCAAGGGATACGACATCGACGCCGTCGATGCGTTCGTCGCCGCCAAAGCCAAGGAAGAAGCCGAGCGTTCCGACCTCATCGCCGCGCTCGAAGCTCGTGTCGGGCAGCTGAACAGCCAGGTCGACGTCCTCGGCGAGGAAGCCGACAAGGTATCCGATCTCGAGTCCGAGCTCGCCAAGCTGAAGAATGAGAACGCTGAGGGCCGGTCCACGATCAAGGAGCTGCAGCAGCAGGTCGGCGGCGTCAAAGAGCAAGAGGAGGCGCTCAAGCTGACCCTTGCATCCGCGACGAAGACCCGAGACGAGATGCTCGCCAAGGCCGAGGCGGAAGCAAGCGAGAAGGTTGCCGCCGCCCACGAGGAAGCTGAACGCCTCGTGAACGAGGCCAAGGAACGCGCCGGCAACATCGACGGAGAGGTCGAACACCTCACTTCGGGTGCGCGCGACGAAGCTGAGGCGTTGGTGAACGACGCCCGCTCTCAAGCAGACACGATCCTGACGGACGCCAACACCGAGGCCGAACGACTCCTGGCCGAGGCCGGCGAGAAAGCGCATGACCTCGACGGCGAAACCGAACGAATCACGGCCGAAGCGACGGCCCACGCCGAGACCCTCGTCGACGACGCCCGCGCTGAGGCGGAACGGCTGATCAACGACGCTCGGGCGGAGGCCGCCACCGTCGTCGACACCGCCAGCGAACGGGCCGGTGAAGTCACCTCGGCGGCCGAGGCTGAGGCTGCCGACATCAGGCAGGCTGCCGAGCAGCAAGCCGAATCGAGGCAAGCCGACCTCCAAGCTCAGGTGGAGAGCCTCAACACCGAGTACGCCGATCAGATCGACCAGCTCGAGGCACTGCGTACGACGTACGAGAGCATGAACGAGCAGTTCCGGTCGATCCTCAACAACGGCATCGAAGCGACGGAGCTCGGGGCGAACCGCATTGCGGAGACACTCGCTGCAGCGCCCGAACCATCCGCCGTGGTGATGCCGTCCCAAGAGCCGATGACGTCCGACGAGCCGATGCCGTCCGACGAGCCGATGCCGTCCGACGAGCCGATGCCGTCCGACGAGCCGATGCCGTCCGACGAGCCGATGCCGGGTCACGATGCCGCCGGGACCGAAACTCGATCCGAGGTTGCCGACGCTGATGACGCTCCGGTCATCGACACGACAGAGCCGCTCGGAGACGACGGTCCATCAGACCTAGAGATGACGGTCGACGACGAGTACGAGGCCGACGCTGCAGTCGCCGAAGCAGAGGCGGAGGACACCACGCCGCCGGAGACAGCCGAGGAAACCGAAGCCGATGAGCTCGCACACCACATCGAGGAACTCGCCGAGGTCGACCATGCGCCCGAAGCGCCGAGTCTGGCCGATGCGCTGAAGGCAGCCGCCGCCGAGCAAGAGTATGAGGACGACGAGGAGGATCCAGTCGACGCCGAGCTCGACGCCGAACTCACCGACATCATGGGTGGCTCGCCGGAGGTGAGCGAGGACACGGTTGAGGACGACCAGGTCGTAGCCGTGTCGGACGACCCCGAGACCGAATCGGCCACGGCCGCCGAGGCCGAGGTTGCCTTCGAGTCCGACGTCCCGGTCACTGAGGACGAGGAACCCGTCGAACCTGAGGCAGAGGACGCCGAGGAAGCGGCAGACGACGATTGGGACGGCTCATCCAACGACGAGACCGAGCGTGGTTCGTTCTACAGCCGCCGTTCCGGCCGGCTCCCCCGCCTCGGAGCCGATGCCAGCCGCGGCGCCATGTCGGCCGCACTCGGAATGCGCCTCGGCCACGAGGACGACTAGGGGCGTGTTGGCCGGTCGGCGTGAGGGCTCGGCTCACCGAACACCTCGCCCATTTGGCGCACCACAGCCCGATCTGCCGAGGATCAACCGGCCCCTCTAGGAGCCGGCGAGGCGGCGCTACGCGTCGTCGGTACCTGGATCCTCGGTCAGACGCTCTCGCAGCTCTGTCAGCTGCTCGCGAACCGAGTCCATCGATCCGCCGCCTGGGGTGACTCTCCTCGTGATGGACGTCTGGGGATCGAGAAGCTCAACGTCGGCGGCAACGGCCGGCGTGTCCGACGCTTCGAGTTCGGCGGCAGTGAGATCGGCCAGCGTACGGCCTTGATCGACGGCCTCCGAGACGAGCCGGCCAACGGCGGCATGCGCTTCGCGAAACGGAACACCGCGCAGCACGAAGGCCTCGGCGAGATCCAAGGCCGTCACGAAGCCGTCGGGCGGTGGCGGTTCGAACTCGGCGTCGGTCAGCATCGCTCCGAGTGCCTCGAGCGCTCCTGCCAACGTGTCGTCGGCATGGAACACCGATCGTTTGTCCTCCTGGAGGTCCCGGTTGTAGGTCATCGGGAGCCCCTTCTGGAGGGCCATCACCGCCGAAAGGCCGCCGATCACCGTTGCCGCTCGGCCGCGGACCAGCTCGGCGATGTCGGGGTTCTTCTTCTGGGGTAGGGCCGACGAGCCCGTGGTGTGTCGATCCGCGTACACCGCCCAGCCGTACTCCGATGTCGTCCAGAGCACGACTTCTTCGGCGAGTCGTGACAGGTGGACCATCGCCTGCGTTGCCGCAAACACGTATTCGGCGACGAAGTCGCGCGACGCAACAGCATCCATCGAGTTGTCGAAGATCGCCGGCAGACCGAGGGCATCGGCGACCGCACCAGGTTCGAGCGGCAGGGCGCTACCGCCCGACGCACCGGCGCCGAGGGGTGAGACGTCGATCCGTTTCAACGCGTCGGCGAAACGATCGACATCTCGCAACAGCATCCATGCGTACGCCAGCAGATGGTGCGCCAACGGCACGGCCTGGGCCTGCTGCTGGTGCGTGTACGAGGCAACCACCGTCGCGCCAACAGCTTCTGCTCGCTCGACGATCACCATCGCCATCGAACGGAGTTGCTCGATCCGGCGGCGACCCGCCCTCGAGAGATAGAGCCGGAGGTCGAGACACACCTGGTCGTTACGCGACCGACCGGTGTGCAGCTTGCCCGCCACCTCACCCACGAGCTCGCCGAGCCGGCGTTCGACGGCGGTGTGCACGTCCTCGTCGGTCGGAACGAATTCGAACGACCCGGTCTTTGCCTCGTCGAGAATCGTCTCGAGGCCTCCGACCAGCCGTGCCGTCTCGTCGGCGCTCAGGAGCGCGACACCGCCGAGCATCTTCACGTGGGCAAGCGATCCGGTGACGTCGACCTCGAGGAGCCGCCGATCAATCGGATCCGCGGTGAACTCCCACAACACGTCGTCCGGCGCCTCGTCGAAGCGTCCGCCCCAAAGGGTCATATCGCAACCTCGCAGCGGAAGCGGAGGTCCCTCATCCTCACTCCCCCTCGCCGATCCGCTTCTCTGCGAACGTGCGGAGGCGCAGCGACTGGAGCCGGATGAAGCCCGTGGCATCACCCTGGTCGTAGACGTCGTCCTCCTCGAAGGTGACCGTCGCCTCGTCGTACAGCGAGTCGTCCGAGCGCCGCCCTTCGGTGATCACGTTGCCCTTGTAGAGCTTCAGGCGGGCCTCCCCCGAGACTCGTTCCTGGATACGATCCATGAACTCCTGGAGCGCCTCGCGCTCCGGTGCGAACCAGAACCCGTTGTAGACCATCTCCGCGTAGCGCGGAGCGAGCTCGTCCCGGAGATGCGCAACCTCTCGGTCGAGGGTCAGGGACTCGACGGCGCGGTGGGCGTGATAGAGGATCGTCCCGCCGGGCGTCTCGTAGACACCGCGGCTTTTCATGCCGACGAACCGGTTCTCGACGATGTCGACCCGTCCGACGCCATGGCGTCCGCCGATGGTGTTGAGCTTGCGGAGCAGCGGGGCCGGGTCGAGCCGCTCGCCGTTGACGGCGACGGGATTGCCTCGCTCGAAGGTCACTGTGACCTCCTCGACGATGTCGTCGGCTTCCCAAGGGTCCACCGTCATCTGGAACATCCCCTTGGGCGGACCGGCCCACGGGTCCTCGAGGACTCCGCCCTCGTAGGAGATGTGCAGCAGGTTGGCGTCCATCGAATACGGCATGTCCGGAGTCACCGGAATCGGGATTCCATGGGCTTCGGCGTACCGCACACAATCCGCCCGGCCCCGCAGGTCCCATTCGCGCCAGGGGGCAATCACCTGGATGTCGGGCTTCAACGCAAAGGCCGACAGTTCGAAGCGCACCTGGTCGTTGCCCTTGCCCGTTGCGCCGTGGGAGATGGCGTCTGCACCGAATTCGTTGGCTGCGGCAACCAGACCCTTGGCGATCACGGGCCGAGCCAACGATGTCCCGAGCAGGTAGTAGCCCTCGTAGAGCGCTGATGCCCGCAACGCCGGGAACACGTAGTCGACAACGAACTCATCGGTGAGGTCCTCGGCGATCGCTTCGACGGCTCCGGTCGCGATTGCCTTCTCCTTGGCCTCGGCGACCTCGTCGCCCTGACCAACGTCGGCGGTGTACGCAATCACCTCGGCGTCGTACTCCTCCATGATCCACTTCAGAATCACGGAGGTGTCGAGTCCGCCGCTGTACGCGAGCACCACCCGGTCGATCTTGCGGTGTGTCGTCATCCTTCAGCTCCCATGTGTTCGAGTTCTCGGGCAACGGCCGCTCCACCAACGTCCTCGGCGGCAATGACCAGGAGCGTGTCGTCGCCGGCGACCGTGCCGATGACGCCGTCGGGTCGGCTGCGATCGATCGCACCGGCCACGAGATGCGCGGCGCCCGGGTTTGTCTTCACCACAACGAGGCTCCCGGACGAGACCACCGACAATGCAAAGTCACTCAGGGCTTTGGCCAGCTGGCGTCGCTCAGCACGCTGATCGTGTCCATTCGCCGGGATGGTGTACGTCCCACCGGCCGTCCGGTCCTTCACGGCCCCGATCGCATCGAGGTCGCGCGAGATCGTTGCCTGGGTCACCTGGTGACCGGCATCGCCCAGCAACGCCGCCAGTTCGGCCTGGCTCCGGATCCGGTGCTCGCTCACCAACCGGCGCAGCAACATGCGGCGGGACGCGGTCGCCGTCAAGGAACGACCTCCCGTGTGATCATCGTCCCGATCCCCTCCGGCGTGAAGATTTCCAGCAGCAATGCGTGCTGGACCCGACCGTCGAGGATGTGCACGCGCTCGACGCCGGCCTCGATCGCATGAATGCAGCTCTCGAGCTTCGGGAGCATGCCCGACGAGACCGAACCGGATCCGACGAGCGTGCGAAGATCCGGCGCAATGATCCGAGCGATCAGCGAGTCCTCGTCGCCGAGGTCTCGGTAGAGGCCCTCGACGTCCGTCAGGTAGACGAGCTTCTTGGCGCCCAGAGCCTCGGCGAGTGCTCCCGCGGCCGTGTCGGCGTTCAGGTTGTACGGGCGCCCGTCCTCGCCCCGGGCCAGCGGCGCGACGACGGGGACGTATCCCTGGTCGATGAGCCCGCTGATGAGGCCCGGGTTGACCTCCGTGACCTCGCCGACGAAGCCGAGCTTCGGATCTCTCGGCCTGGCAACGAAGAGGTTCGCATCCAGCCCGTTGACGCCGATGGCCACCGAGCCGTGGGCGTTGATCAGCCGCACGATGTCGGGATTGATCTCGCCCGTCAACGTGGTCTGCACCACCCGGATCGTCTCCTCGTCGGTGACGCGCAGGCCGTCCATCCACTGGGGCTCGATCCCTTGCTGGCCCATCGCTCGTGAGATGTGGGGACCACCGCCGTGCACGATCACCGGCTTGATCCCGACGAAATGCAGCATGGCGACGTCGTCGGCGAACGTGTCGCGGAGGTCCTCATCCACCATCGCCGAACCGCCGTACTTGATCACCACGATCGTGTCGCGGAACGACTTGATGAACGGCATCGCCTCACTGAAGATCTTCGCCTTCCCCATCGAGTTGGCGATACGTGTCTTCGACACGTTGGGTGACGAGTGTCCGGTCGACATCAGCTGCGCTCCCCATTGAGCCTGGCGTATTCGGGTGTCAGGTCGGTCGTCAAGATCGAGGCCCGTCCGGGCCCGCCACCGATCATCATGTCAACAACGAAGTCCCCGATCTCGAGGTGCGCCAGCAGCGATGCCTCGTCGTGCTCGGCGGCCACACCCCCGCGGGCGACGACGATGCCGTCGAAGGCAATCACGACGTCGTCGATATCGAACGCCACGCCGCTGGCGCCGAGCGCTCCGACCAGACGCCCCCAGTTGGGATCGCCACCGAAGAACGCAGCCCGGACCAATGCAGAGTCGGCGACGGCACGGCCGGCGTGCCGAGCCGTGGCATCGTCGGCGGCTCCCTGGACCCTCAGCTCCACCAGACGTGACGCCCCCTCGGCATCGGCCGCCATCTGTTCGGCCAACGAACGGCAGACCGAGCTGACGAGAGGCGTCAGGCGCTCGGAGTCGACCTCGACACCTGTGGCACCGGAAGCCATCAGGACCACTGTGTCGTTCGTCGATGCGCACCCGTCGATGTTGAGCGAGTGGAACGACTCATCGACGGCAGCGCGCAGGGCCGCGTCGAGCGTGGCACCGTCGGCGACTGCGTCGGTCGTGATGACCACGAGCATGGTCGCCATGTCGGGGCGAATCATGCCCGCACCTTTTGCCATACCCCCGACGACGAAGTCGCCGGCGGACGCAATGGCTTCCTTCAGAACGGTGTCGGTCGTCATGATCGCGCGGGCTGCGTCCACCCCGGCTTGCTGAGTCGACTCAAGCACGTCGGTGATGTCACCGACGCCGGCGACGATGGTCTCGACGGGCAACGTAGAGCCGATCGTTCCCGTCGAACAGACGAGGACATCACTCACTGCGGCGTCGATCGCCGACGCAACGGCGACCGCCGTAGCCAGCGCTGCGGCGGCGCCGTCCTTCCCCGTGGCCGCATTTGCGCAGCCGCTGTTGAGCACTACCGCCCGTTTGGCCGATCCCGCAGCCATGTGGCTTCGACTCAGACGAACCGGGGCGGCTGCAGCAGTGTTCACGGTGAAGACGGCGGCCGTGGCCACGGGTTCATCGGTCACGACCAGCGCCAGGTCCGGAGTCCCATCCTCCTTGATGCCGGAGGCGATCCCGGCAGCACGGAATCCTGCGGCGGCGGTGATACTCACGGCATCCACCCTGACATCGGCAGCCCTTGCGTCTCTTCCAGCCCGAACATGAGGTTGGCGCACTGCACGGCCTGGCCTGCGGCACCCTTCAACAGGTTGTCCTCCGCAGCCATCACGATCACCGTCGAGGTCCGCTCGTCGACCCACGCCGCAAGCAGACAGCGATTCGACCCGACGACCCACCGAGTCTGCGGCGGCTGATCGATCACTTCGACGAACGGCGCCTCGGCGTACGCCTTGGCAAGCACTTCTCTCACGGAGGTCGTCGTCACCGCGGGGGATGCGGTGGCGTAGCAGGTGGACAAGATGCCCCGCTGCATCGGAACGAGATGGGGGGTGAAGACGATCGTCGGCTCGACACCGGTTGCCTGGGCGATGCCTTGCTCCATCTCGGGGCGGTGCCGATGGGTCAGGACTCCGTATGCGACCACTCCCTCGTCTACCGCTCCAAAGGTGAGGTTGGCCTTGGCGGCTCTGCCGGCCCCGGAAACACCGGACACCGAGTCGACCTTGATGCCACGTGGATCGACCGACCCGGACGCAACCAGCGGCGCCAGCGCAAGGATCGCCGAGGTGGGGTAGCAACCCGGAGCTGCCACGCGGTCGGCGCCTGCGATGGTGTCGCGGAACAACTCGGGAAGGCCGTAGGCCCACTGGCCCAGTTCACTCGGGTAGGGATGATCGACCCCGTAGGCCTCTCGATAGCGATCGGCGTTGTCGAGCCGGAAATCGCTCCCGAGATCGACGATCCTCGCTCCCCGGCCTGCGAGGGCCATGGCCGGATCCGCCGAAGCACCATGCGGAAGTGCGAGGAACACCAGATCAACATCC
Source organism: Acidimicrobiia bacterium (assembly GCA_030066755.1). Taxonomy (GTDB): domain Bacteria; phylum Actinomycetota; class Acidimicrobiia; order Spongiisociales; family UBA5794; genus JASJAX01. The sequence goes on along the minus strand of JASJAX010000040.1, from coordinate 1,207 downwards.
GGAATCGTGTCGGGATCCAGCGTGCCCAACACCCGATCTCCGCCTCCGAGGTGGGGATGGACGGTTGCCAGCGTTGCCCCGGCCTGCGAATGCGCTCCGAGATGCGCCACACCGAAGTTCGGGTGATCATCGATCAACCGAATCAGCTCGCCCCCGGCGTAACCGGAGGCACCGAGAATGGCAACGGTGGCTTGGGCGGACACATGACTCCCGTCGTGGAGGACGGGAGCATATACGCATATTCATGGAATATGCAAGGTGGGAGGGGCGGTGCGGTGGGGCAGGACCGATAGGCCGGTACTGGGACGCACGGACGGGACGAGCTCAGCGAATCGAAGGGCGGCCTCAGTCGCCAGTCGCCAGTCGAGATAGGTCGAAGCGAACTCGCTCGAATCGTCCTCCTGCGCGACCGGGGTTGCGCTCCAACCGCAGTACGCGATGCTGGGGCCCATGATGGCCCTGACGTCGCTCCGCCTCGTCGTCCCTGCAGGATGATGGGATCGGCAACGGCTCGCTTCGCGCCGGTGTTCGCCCACCAGTACGGGTGGGATGAGATCGCCATGTTTCTGGTGCCCATTGCGCTGGCGATCGCCGGAGTCCGCTACGCCGAGAAGCGAGCTGCCGAGCGCAAGCGCCGGGAGGCCGACGCCGGAGACGACCACGTCACTCCGGAGGCGGAGCAACCCACACCTTGACGACGGGCTCCTCGTCGTCGTCGGAACGCCGCCGAGTCCTTGCAACAACGACGACCAGGCCGCAGATGAGCACCAGGAGGATCCCGGCGCCCACTGCACTTCCGAGGTCGTCCGGCGGTCGTGGCGGAGGTGGTTCCTCCCCGACCGGAAGAAAGGTCCCGGTGACCGCATAGGACCACTGACAGTCCGGCCCGGTGCCCGCCTGGAGCATCGCCCATCCCGCACTGTTGATGGTGAACGTGCCCTCATCGACGGCGACGTCCCGAGTCACGAGATCGGCCTGGAGCACGTCCTGGAGCAGGACGGCAGGTTCGCGGTCACCAGGGAACAGGCTCGCCGCAACCACACAATCGCTGCGGACCTCGTGGCGATAGGTCCCTTCGAGCAGATACACCTCGACATCGCTCTCGGATCCGATAGACCCGGTACGCGTGTAGCTCCGCGTCTCGTCGATCGGCTCCGCTGCCAGCGGACCCGACGACAGCGTCAGAACGATCAGGAACCCGATCCAC
>JASJAX010000190.1 GCA_030066755.1 Acidimicrobiia bacterium | reverse complement strand
ATCCTTCGACCCAACACGGCGTACGCCGCAGTGTGCGGTCCCGCAGACCAATGCAATGAGGGCTACACCGTGATGTGCTGCACGGTCAACCGAGGAATCAACCGGTGCCCACCGAACATGTTCGTCGGGGGTTGGTGGCGGGCCGACGGCGGCAGCTTGTGTTGCGATGCCAACGGGAACTCGGCCCCGCGCTACATCATCGACTGCCACCCCAAGTGCGAGTGCGATTCGACCAGCGAGGGCAACTTCTGCACGTGCCACAACTGCATCTGCCGATGCGGGACGTCGGGTTGTGACCGGCGCCGGATCTGCTGCAACTACTTCCGCTACGGACAGTGCCGCACCGACATCGCCAAGAGCGGACCCGTCGCATGCCGGGTGATCACGTGCGTGCCGCCGTATCAGATCTACGACGACTGCGGCACGACGATCCGATACGACAACTTCACCGCCGACCATTCGGCCGAATGCCTCGTGGGGCCGTGTCGATGACGGTTCTGGTGATCGCCGAGGGCGTCGTGATCCTGCTCCTCGGACTCCTCGTGGCCGGACTGCTGCGCAGCCACGCAGAGATCCTGCGCAAGCTGCATGAACTGGGCGCCTCCATCGAGGAGCATCCCCCGAGTCAGCCCGATCTCGACTTCTCTCCGAATGTGGTCTCACCACGGAGCGACACCACGCCCGGGCACGACGTCGGTGGGGTCACCCCGACGGACGAAGCCATCGCCGTCTCCATCTCGGGAGCACGGCATCGCACCCTCGTGGCGTTTCTCTCGAGCGGCTGCCTGACCTGCTCGGCGTTCTGGGAAGCGTTCGCAGCAGACCAACCGGCCGGACTCGAAGGCATTCGGCTGGTCATCGTCACGAAGGACCGCACCGAGGAGAGCCCGAGTCGGATCCGGAGTCTGGCCCCCCATGGGCACCCGGTCGTCATGTCGAACGATGCATGGTCGGACTACCTCGTACCCGGCTCTCCGTATTTCGTACTCGTCGATGGCCCCACCAATCGAGTGATCGGCGAGGGCAGTGCGTCGTCGTGGGACCAGCTGCGCAACCTGATGCAGCAAGCCTTGGCGGACGACTCGGCACCACGCCGCAGCCACCGCCGCCGAGCCCGGGCCACGGCAGAACGCGACGCACGCGACGAGGCGGCGCTCGCAGCCGCCGGCATCGGTCCAGGTGACCCGAGCCTCTACGAGAATCCGGAGGAACCCGAGGAGCCGGATGTATGACTGGACCGGCCATCCTGGCGATCGCGGCGGTGAGCTCGATTGCGGCGATCCGCGCCAGCTGGTCACCGTGAGGCGAATCGATGCTTGCGAGCATCACCCCGCTGGGCGAGCGGGGGCGCGGTCGAAACTGGAACACCACGGTTGCGTTCTACGTCGTCGGTTCGGTGCTCGGCGGAGCGACTCGCGGACTCGCTCTCGGATCGCTCGGTGCGTTGGTCCCGGCCGACCTGCGACCCTCCCCTGCGGGCGTCGCGCTGATCTTGGCTGTGCTCTTGGTGATTGCGGCGGCGATCGAGACAGGGTGGCTCCGGATCCCGATCCCGAGCCTCGCCCGACAAGTCAACGAGGACTGGCTCGACCAATACCGGGGTTGGGTCATCGGGTTCGGTTTCGGCTACCAGCTCGGCCTCGCCGCAGTCGTCTACATCACGACGGCGAGTCTCTGGGTGGTCTTCATCGCCGAGTTCCTGACGTTCTCCCCGATCGGCGGCCTGGCGTTGGGGGCCCTGTTCGGCTTCGTTCGATCGATCCCGATCTTCGCCACACGCCGGGTGCGCTCGACGCAGGAGCTACGCCGAGCACACACCACGATGCATCGCCTCGGACCGGTTGCGGAGCGCACGCTGTCGACGGCCTGCGGCGTTGCTGCCGTCGTCCTCGTCGTGACGGTGATCGTATGAGCGGACTCGAGCGATGAGACTCGAATCAGAGGGCTTCGATGTCGTGGTTCCCCCCGGATGGGAGGTCCGCGTCAGCCGACAGACCGAGAACCTCCACGGCGGAGCCTCGACGCCGGTGCTCCATGCCGCCACGTTCGCCCTTCCCGAGGAGCGGGGCGACTACGGCAGCGGGTGTGTCGAGATCATGGGTCCCGAGGACGTCTTCGTTTCCCTGCTGGAGTTCGGCGACGAAGCGGTCCATTCGGCCCTCTTCCCCCCGGGTGAACTCCCCCGGAGCATCGATCCGCAGGCCTTCCGAACCAACGGCATGCAGCGGTGGATGCCGGGCCAGTCGGCGTACCAGAAGTTCTTCACGGAGGGCGACCGGGCGTTCTGCCTGTACGTTGTCATCGGTGATCACTCGCGGCGGGTCGCCTTGGCCCGAACCGTCAGGAGCCTGTTGCTGTCGATCCGGCTGCAACCCGTTGCGCCTCCCGGTGCCATGTGAGAAGCCGCGGTCCCGCTCTCGTCGCCTTCGGGCTCGCTGCTGCGCTGCTCCTCACCGCACCGGCCCACGCTGCCGAGCCGGACGACGACGACTTCGCCTCGATCCAACTCGCAGATGACGACTGGACCTGGGAGCTCGTGGTTCACGACGGCACCGGCGGTAGCCGCCGAACCCCGATCGACCGGCCGGTCATCGGGCGACCCGACCTGTCACCCGACGGGACCCAAATCGTGTTCACGTCCTGGATCACCGACGAAACGGACGGACGCTGGGGACTCTTCATCGTTGACGTCGATGGATCGAACCTCCGCCGGCTGACCGCTCCCCAGGGAATGGACCGCGACCCGGCGTGGTCACCGGACGGGCAGTTCATCGCGTTCTCCAGGGACAACGTCGGCAGCACTCGGCCGTCGAACTGTTGCCGGATCTGGATCAAGGCGATCGACGGGAGCGTCAACCGCAAGGTGCCGGGCACCCTCGGTGGGATCAATCCGACCTGGTCGCCCGACGGGACCCGGCTCGCCTACGAACGGCCCAACGGCGTGCAGGTGACCGACCTCAACGGCACGAACTCGTTCACGCTGACGGGCGCCGGCGGCTTCGAGCCGGCGTGGTCGCCAGACGGTGACGAGATCGCCTACCTCCGCCCCAACCTCGGTGCGTGGGAGATCGCAGTACGCCCGGCCACGGGAGGACCCGACCGGCTGCGGGTCCGCAACTCGCGCCGCCTCGAGAGCATCCAATGGGACCCCGACGGAGAGACGATCTACTACTTGCGCTACAAGGGTCAGGGCTACGACGGCCGGAGTGAGACTGCGGTCTGGATGCAGGCAGGCAGCGAGAGCCCGAAGCGGCTCTACCGCACGGATCGCAGCATCGTGCATCTGGCGCACCACCCGAACACCACACCCCCGCCCTGCGACTTCGATGCCGACGGTGACTCCGATCTGGCGATCGGCGTGCCGGGCGAGTCCTTCGGAAGCGCCAACCGGACCGGCGCCGTCGCCGTGCTCTACGCGACGCCGAGCGGTTTGACGGCAGACGGCAATCAACTGTGGAGCCAGGCCGAGGCGAGCATCAAGGGCGATGCTGCAGACGGCAACGGCTTCGGGAGCGCCGTCGCATGCGGCGATTTCGATGCGGACGGCGATGCCGATCTCGCAGTCGGCATCCCCGGTGACACCAACGAGACCGGTGCCGTATCCGTGATCCTGGGCGCCGGGAGCGGACTCACCGGAAGCGGCGACCAACGCTGGACGCAGGCATCCGGTGGCGCACTGGGTGCTGCGGTCCCGGGCAATCGTTTCGGAAGTGCCCTCGCCGTCGGCGACATCAACCGCGACGGGTACGCCGATCTCGCCATTGGGATTCCCGGCGACACGGGAACTGCCGGTGCTGTCGACGTGATGTACGGGAGCGGTGACGGCCTCACTCTCGACGACGCCCAACGGTGGCATCAGGACATCGACGGCATCGCCGGTGACCGCAAGCCCGGCAACGCCTTCGGCGAAGCGGTGGCGTTCGGCGACTTCGATGCCGACGGCTTCAGCGACCTAGCGATCGGCATGCCGGGGACGAACGGGGGCGGAGGCTCGGTGCTCATCCTCTACGGAGGTTCGTCGGGTCTGACAACGACCGGCCGGCAACGCTGGCATCAGAACTCCGAGGGAATCGCCGGCACCCGCAAGGCCGGTCACCAATTCGGCTCGGCGCTCGCTACCGGAGACTTCAACCGGGACGGCTTCGCCGATCTCGCAGTGGGGATTCCGGGAGACGCCAACGACGCCGGTGCTGTGACCGTGCTGTACGGGACGTCGAACGGTTTGACGGCGAATGACACCGACCGGTGGCACCAGAACATCAACGGCATCGGCGGGTCGAGGAAGGCCGGCCATGCGTACGGAACTGCCGTCGCAACCGGCGACTTCGACCGCGACGGCTTCGACGATCTCGCCATCGGGATCCCGGGCGACAAGAGCACCGCCGGAACAGTTGGGGTGCTCTTCGGGTCGGGGGCAGGGTTGACCGCAACCGGCGACCAGAGGATCCACCAAGACCAAAACGGCGTCCTCGGCAAGGCCAAAGCCGGCAACGGGTTCGGAAGCGCACTGCGGGCCGCCGACTTCGACTCGGACGGGTTCGCCGACCTCGCCATCGGCGCACCCGGGGACGGCAACAAAGGCGCGGTCCAGGTCATGTACGGCAGCGGGTCCGGCCTCTCGGCGTCAGGTGACCAGCGCTGGCGCCAGAACCTGCCCGAACTCCTCGACATCGGCGAATGGAACGATCGCTTCGGCGGTGCACTCTGACGTCGACCGCGCGACGCCGCCGCTAGCGTCCGCCCAATGACTCCCGCCGATCGGATGGCTGCCCGCTTCACCCGGTACGTCATCGTCCTCGCGCTGGTCGGTGGGGTCGCCAATCTCGGAGGCGAGTTGGCGGTCCCGGCCGAGTCTCGCTCCATCCGGGCCCATTCCTCGGGATCCCTCGGTGCGATCCTGGCGGACGAGCAACCCCACGTGCGCGAGCGGTACCAGCTCTACGGTCGTCTGCGGGACCTGACCGATGGCGCAACCATCGTCGTACCCCGCGACCTACTCGATGTCGACACGCTGGAGTTGATCGCCGGGCTCGACGTCGAGATCGCTCCCAACCGCCGCCGGATCACCGAGGGCAAACTCCGCCTGCTCCCCGACGGCGCCGAATCCGACGTGACCGAACCCACGGTGGGATCGAGCGAGCTGTACCCCTACACGATCGCCCTGGCGTCGGACGATCCCGACCGTCTCCTAGTCTACCTGACCCGCCGCACGAACACGATCCTCATCGTCGATCCGCCGACGGCCGCAGCAATGGAACTCCCATGATCGATGTCGTTGTCACCACCTGGATCGGCGTGATCGGGATCCTTGCCCTTGGACCGCTCGTATCGAAGCTGCGCTGGGGGCTCATCGGCCTCGCCCTCCCGATCGGAGCCGGGATCGTCGTGTCGGTGGCTCTGACGATGCTCGCCATCGGGGTGCCATTCTCGGTGATCGCAGTGCTGGCGCTCGCCACGATCACGGCCGGAGCAATGAGCACCGCAACCGTCGGGGTGAGGAACGCACTCCTCGGGGTCCGGTCGCGTTGGGCGGCGGTCGTCGTCGCCGTGCATCTCGTGGTCGGAGTCGTCGTTCACCTCGTACACCTGACTCGTTTGACGGTCGACTCGGTCCGCTACCTCATGACGGCGAACGCCCTCCAATCCACGGGAGCGCTCGACGCGGCAAACCCTTGGGACCTGCGGATGCGCCATCTGGTGGCCCCGTTGCTCCACACCGGCGGTGTCGTGGACGGTGCCGGATACTCGGCGACCGTGACGCCGCTCTTCGCAGTGTCCGGGTTCGTCGCCGTCGGTTGGATGGCGTGGCAGTTCTTCGATCGCCGAGCCGTGACGCTCCGAACCCGGTGGTGGCTGTTGGGCTCGATGGGTGTGCTGCTCGTCACCACCAACCGGTTCGTGTACCACGCCTTCTACGTGAACGGCCACATGTTCTTCGCCGTGTTCGCTCTCGTGGCGATCGGTCTCGCTGCCCTCGCGGCAGCGGATGGTGATTGGCGGCTCATCGTCCCAGCCGCAGTGGCGCTGGCCGCGATCGTCCCGCTTCGACCCGAAGGCCTCCTCGCGGTCGCGGTCCTCATCGTGCCGGCGCTGGCGACCCATCGCATCCCGTATGTGCAGCGTTGGCTGCTCCTCATTCCCACCATCGTGACTGCGGTCCTCTGGAACGGGGTGATCTGGCCGACCTTCGCGATCGACGGAGACCTCGGGGTGTTCGGTCCGGTCTACGGCAACCTCTTCGTCGCTGCGGGGCTCGCCGCCGGTCTAGGTCTCCTGGCGTTGCCGAGCGTGCAACGAGTTGGACGATGGGGACCGGTTGCGTTCGCCGGTGTCCTGGCGGCGTACCTGGGAGTGTCGGTGATCGCCGAACCCGACATCCTCCGAGCGAGCCTCTCCGCGTTCGGCGCCAACATCGCCGTCGAGGGCTTGTGGGGCACCACGTGGTGGGTCCTTGCGCTACTCCTGGGCACGGCATGGGTCATGACCCGCTCGGTCGAGAGCACGCTCCTCCTGGTCCCGATCCCGACCTTCCTCCTCGCCGTCTTTGCCTTTGCCTACCTTCGCGACGGGGCCTACCGGGTCGGCACCGGGGATTCGGCAAACCGCATGCTCACCCACATCATCCTCGTCGCCGCCCTCGCCATCCTGGCGGCGGTGGCCGAGAGCATCGACAAAGCTGCGGCGGAGGCGGCGCCGACCGAATCCGACGTGGCTGCGGAGCTTCCCGAAGCGGCATAGCCAGGGCCAGTAGCCAGTAGCCAGTAGGACCAGAGTCTCTGGCGCCGCCAGAACCACCAATCTGTCGACCAGCCACCAGCCACCAGCCCGAGTTTCGAGCTCCGCTCGGAACTCGAATCCGTCGGCGAAGGCGACGGACCTTGACAAAGCCCCCGGGCTCGTGCCAACGTACGGGCAGGCCGTGAACGCACTCGATGCGTTGCGGCCACTCGTGTGTAAGGGACCGTGATTCGGTTCGGAGCGATTGAAGGAGCCACCTCGATGTACCGGCAGCAGCCGATCATCGCCACGGGTTCGGCTCACCTCGTGGCGTAGCAGCAGCCTTCGGGCGTAACTGAGCCGACGCCGGCGACCGACCGCCTTTGGTGGCTGTCGCCTCCGAACCATCTTGCCCGGGAGGGGCCTCCCTCCCCCATCACCAAAGGTCCCCAATGATCCCTGTCCGAGCCTACGTTCGACTGCTGGTCGACTACCTGCGGCCACAACGCTTGCGTGTTGCGTTGCTCGGGTCGCTCCTCGTCGTGGTCATCGCGCTCCAGTTGGTCAACCCGCAGTTGATCCGCGCTTTCCTCGACCGAGCGACCAACGGTTCCAGCGTCGACGACCTGGTGCCGCTCGCCCTGTGGTTCATGGGGATTGCGGTCGCGCACCAGTTGCTGTCGGTCTTCGCCACCTACCTGGCGGAAGATGTCGGCTGGACCGCAACCAATCAGATGCGCAGTGACCTGGCGACACACGTGGTCGATCTCGACATGGGGTTCCACAAGGAGCACACACCCGGTGAGCTGATCGAGCGGATCGACGGCGACGTGACGTCGCTGTCGAACTTCTTCTCTGCGTTCGTCATCCGTGTGCTCGCGAACAGCCTGCTCGTCGTCGGAATCCTCGTGCTCCTCTGGCGCGAGAACGTGTGGGTCGGGTTCGGGCTGACGGGTTTCGCTGTCCTGTCGCTCTACGCCATGTTGAAGACACAATCCATCGCCGTGCCGTGGTGGAAACAGGTGCGGGCGCGCGCAGCGGAACTCTTCGGCTTCATCGGTGAACAGGTCAGCGGGACGGAGGACGTCCGCGCAAACGGCGGCGTCCCCTACATGCTGCATCGTTTCACCGGGATCCTGCGCGCCTGGCTGCCCGAGCAAGTGCGAGGAAGGTTTGGGTTCGCGGTGCTCTGGGGAACCAGCATTGCGCAGTACATCGCCGGAACGGCCCTCGTGTTCTGGCTCGGCTCCGTGTTCTTCGGGCGCGGTGCGCTGACCATCGGCTCGGTGTACCTGGTGTTCCACTACGCCGAGATGATGCGCCATCCCATGGAACAGATCCGTGCCCAGATGGAGGACTTCCAGAAGGCCGGTGCGGGGATCGCTCGCGTCGAGGAGCTCTTCGAGCGCCGTTCTGCGCTGCCGACAGCCGGCCGATCGCCGCTCCCGAGCGGACCTCTCTCAGTCGAGTTCGACGACGTCACGTTTGCCTATCGAGATCGTGCGCCGAACGGCAACGGCGTCAACGGCAA
>JASJAX010000189.1 GCA_030066755.1 Acidimicrobiia bacterium | reverse complement strand
CGGCGACTCACCGGCGTACACCATCCAGCCGCGTCCCGGGTTCGGAGATCGCCCCGAAGCTCGAACCAACCTGACGCGCCACGAGTTCGAAGCGGCCGTCGAGAGGGCGATCGAGTACATCAAGGCCGGCGATGCCTTCCAGATCGTGCCGTCAATCCGGCTCGAGGTCGATTTCGACGGAGATCCGTTCGATGTCTACCGGGCGATGCGTCTCGTCAGCCCAACACCATTTCTCTTCTTCGTGCGGTTCGATCGTGTTGCGGTCGTCGGTGCATCCCCGGAGCTCATGACGCGCGCTCGTAACGGCCGCGCCACGAGCCGACCCATCGCCGGCACTCGCCCGCGCGGTGCGACACCCGAGCGTGATCTCGAATTGGAGCGTGAGCTGCTCGCCGATCCCAAGGAGCGCGCCGAGCACGTGATGCTCATCGACCTTGCCCGCAATGATCTCGGCCGGGTGTGCGAGTTCGGGTCGGTGGCGGTCGACGACCTCATGGTCATCGAGCGGTACTCCCACGTGATGCACATCGTGTCGGGTGTCTCCGGCACGCTCCAGCCCGACGTCGGACCGGTCGACCTGCTGCGGGCAACCTTCCCGCACGGCACCGTTTCCGGCGCTCCCAAGGTCCGCGCCATGGAGATCATCGATGAGTTGGAGCCCACGGCGCGGGGCCCCTACGCCGGTGCCGTGGGCTATCTGGACTTCAGCGGCAACGTCGATACGGCGATTGCCCTGCGAACCCTGGTCGTCGCCGACGGCAAAGCCTGGGTGCAGGCCGGAGCGGGCATCGTCGCCGATTCGGATCCGGCAACCGAGTACGACGAGTGTATGAACAAGGCCGCCGCAGCGCTTGCGGCGATCGCGGCGGCCGGCGACATCCGGGGGAGTGGCACATGATGCCGGCGAGCTATGGGGACGTGACCGGGGAATACCTCGCGCTTCGTCGTGCATGCGCCGTCGTCCCCGCATCGCATGAGATGGTGAAGGTGGCGGGTCCCGATGCGGTGACGTTCCTCGATGGATTGCTCAGTCAGTCGATCGAGGAGGTCGCCGACGGAGCCGTAGCGCAGTCGCTGCTTCTGTCCCCGCAGGGGAAGCTGCGCGCCAGGCTGTGGGTGGGGCGAGCCGGCAGCGATGTCGTGCTGTTCGCCGACGCCGGCGTCGGGGTCGACGTCATCGCCGACCTCTCCCGGTTCAAGATCCGGGTCGACGCCTCCATCAGCCCGGAGCCGATTCCCGTTGCGTCGCTCATCGGCCCGGGTGCACGAGAGGCGCTCGAGTCGGCCGGGAGCCCATCCTCCGTTCTGCGAGGAGACGGAGTGGTGTGTCCGGCGCCCCTGGGGCGTGCGGAGCACGAGCGGTACATCGTCGACGACGCCGCAGTTGCGGTACTCGAGGAAGCCGGCGTGGTTCGAGCGGGAGCGTTGGCGGCGACGGCGGTCCGCATCGAAGCTGGGGAGCCGGTGTTTGGGATCGACATCGACGAGAAGACCATTCCACAGGAAGCCGGGCCGGTGGACGCCGCGGTGAGCTTCACCAAGGGCTGCTATCTCGGTCAAGAGCTCGTCGCACGCATCGACTCGCGCGGCCGCGTCAACCGTCATCTCCGCGGACTCGTCATCGGCAGCAACGTCCTGCCGCCGCTCGGAGCCGAGGCCATCGCCGACGACAAGCCCGTGGGCACCCTCACCTCAGTCGCCGAGTCGCTCGATCTCCGGGCACCCGTCGCCTTGGCCCTCATCCGTCGAGAAGTCGAACCCGGCGACGACGTTGCGATCCAATGGGATGGCGGCGAAACCATCGCAACCGTTCGAGACCTCCCGTTGATCGACTGATGTCTCGGTACTCAGTACTCGGTACTCAGTACTGAGGTTTGAGCGCACAGGGTGCGCCCAATTCTCTTACAGTCCTCAAACACACCGGGCCGATACTGTGACTCAGTCGTGTTTGACCGGGTTCTGAGCCCGGCCTGTCGGAGGTCGTCGTGAGCGCAGGAACCATCCTGCTCATCGAAGATGAGATGGAGATCGCAGATCTCCTTCGGATGTACTTCGAGAACGAGGGATTCACGTTGAGCCACGCGTCCAGCGGCGAGGAAGGCCTCAAACGGCTCGAAGGCCGCAACCCTCGGGCGGTGCTGCTCGACATCGGCTTGCCGGGGATCGACGGGATCGAAGTGTGCCGACGGATCCGAGGCGCCTCCGAGGTTCCCATCATCATGTTGACCGCTCGAGATGCGGAAGTCGACAAGGTCGTTGGGCTCGAACTCGGGGCCGACGACTACGTCACGAAGCCGTTCTCGCCCCGCGAGCTCGTCGCGCGGGTCAAGGCGGTTCTCCGTCGCAGCGAGGAGCGTCCGATCAGTCCGGACACCGTCGAGGCGGGTGGCTTCACCATCGACAACGGCCGCCGCGAGGTCTCCACACCATCGGGTGACACGATTCGACCCACGGCCCGCGAGTTCGACCTCCTCTGGTACATGGCGAGCAACCGGGGGCTCGTCTTGTCGCGGGCCCAGCTGCTCGAAGCTGTGTGGGGTTACGACTACTTCGGCGAGACCCGCACGGTCGACGTTCACGTTCGGCAACTCCGCAAGAAGCTCGAAGGCCTCCCGTTGGAGACGGTGTGGGGGGTCGGCTATCGGTTCGACGCATGAGCCTCCGGCGTCGCATCCTGTGGAGCACGTTGGCCGTGAGCCTCATCATGCTGCTCGTCGGTCTCGTCGGGGCGACGGCGATCCAACGAGCAGTTCGCGACGGTCAGCGCAAGGAGATCGCACGCCAGGGTGAAGCAACGGCGGCACTCGTGGAGGCGGCTATCGACGGTCGCCCGGTACGTTCGCGCCTCGCGATCAACGAGGTGCTCGGCGTCGTGCGCTCCGTCGGTGGACACGACTACGTCGAGGCCGCTCTGCGTGGACCCAACGGCGCGACAACGCTCCTCGGTGACGCCGGAGCGCTGTTTGGAGCCCTGCCGTCATCGGCAGCCGACGGACGGGTGACCGAGGTTGCGATCGGTGGGGAGACGGTCCTCGCGACGATCGTCGCCGTCGAAGCGGGCGAGCGCGGCACGATCTTGATTGCGATCGGACGCACGGAATCGCTCGTCATCGGAACGACGGTCAGTCGCACGATTCTCATTGCGCTCGGCGTTGGAGCGGTGGTCGCGGTATTGCTCGCCTTTGGACTGAGCGCAGCGCTGGGACGGCGACTCGACGGTCTGTCCCAAGCGGCACGGTCGTACGCCTCGGGGGACTTCTCCGTGCGGATCGCCGAGGAAGGCGATGCGGAGATCGCTGCGGTGGCTGCGGCGTTCAACGAGATGGCCGACGAGCTCCAGGCCGGACGCGTGCGGGAACGAGACTTCCTGTTGAGCGTCGGCCACGACCTGCGAACCCCGTTGACGACGATTCGCGGCTACGCCGAGGGCCTCGCCACAGGCGCCGTCTCATCCGACGATCTCCCCCGAGTGGCTGCGGTGTTGGACGCCCAAGCGAATCGGTTGTCTCGGCTCGTGGAGGACTTGATGATGCTCGCCCGTCTCGAGGCACGCGAGTTCACACTGGCCCCCGAGCCCGTTGCGCTTGCCGCCCACGTGGAAGGCGTCGTCGAGAGCTACACCAAGCGTGCCGAGGAGGTCGGAGTTCGCCTCGATGCGCGTATCGACGATGTCGGGACCGTGCTCCTCGACCCCGACAGGGTCGCGCAGATCGCCGCCAACCTGATCGACAACGCATTGCGGTACACACCGGAGCAAGGAACGGTCACGGTCGCGCTCCGGCGGCGTGACGGGTGGGTCGAGCTGGCGGTCATCGACACCGGACCAGGCATCGACGAGACCGATCTGCCCCGCGTGTTCGAACGCCTCTACGTTGCGCAGCGGTATCGGCCGATTCGACCCGAAGGCTCAGGTCTCGGGCTCTCGATCGTCAAGGCGCTCGCCGATGCGATGCAGGCTCCGGTCGACGTCAGCAGCGCCGTCGGAAGCGGGACCACGGTCCGGGTTCGCTTCGGCGCCGACTCGCAGCTGGTGGGAGGAAGCTTGACTCCGGCCGGGGTATAACCTGCCGCGGGTGCGCACCAGAGTATTTGCCTTGGTCCTGTTGCTTGCGGTTGGTGCCGCCGGTTGTGGAGAGTCCCTCGAGGGCAAATTCGGGGTTGACCTCTTCGAGGCTGCATGCGCCCGCTGCCACGCCGCCGACGGGTCCGGCGGTATCGGCCCCGCTATCGGCACCGCGGACAGCAATGCCGCAGAGAACCTCACCGACGAGATGATCCGCGGGGTGATCCGAGTGGGACCCGGTCGGATGCCGTCCTTCGACCGGCTCACCGAAGCGCAGGTGGACTCACTGGTCGTGCTGTTGCGGTCGCTCCAGCACGGCGATGTTCCCCCGGGCGGCGATTGAGGCCGCCGCCGGCTCCGGAACCGTGCCGAGCCGGTACTCTCACCGCCCTCATGCTGGATGCAATCGTTCAATCGGCCCGCGACCGGGCGGCGGCGTTGGCGCCACAATCGAATGAACTCGTTGCGCGGGCCCGCGACGCGGCGCCGGCTCGACCGTTTGCTTCCGCGCTGACCGGACCCTCGCTCCGGGTCATCGCCGAGATCAAGCGGCGCTCTCCGTCCGCCGGACCGATTGCTCCCGACGTCGAGCCGGCGACCCAGGCACTGCAGTACGTCGCCGGCGGCGCAGCGGCGATCTCCGTGCTCACAGAACCTGACTTCTTCGATGGATCGCTTGCCGACCTGAGAGCGGTCCGTTCAACAGTCGAGGTTCCCGTGCTGCGCAAGGACTTCACGGTGCATCCCGATCAGGTGTGGGAGGCCCGAGCCGCCGGGGCCGATGCGGTGCTCGTGATCCTCGCGATTCTGATCGACGACGAGGTGACTGCGCTCCTCGAGACGGCGCACTCTGCGGGTGTCGCCGCCCTCGTCGAGGCGCACACCATCGCGGAAGTGGAGCGTGCTCTGGTCCACGGTGCCGAGATCGTCGGCGTCAACAACCGGGATCTCACGACTTTCGTCACCGACCTGGCGACGGCCGAACAGGCCGCCGGCTACCTGAGCGATGTTGCTGTGACCGTCGCAGAATCCGGAGTCTCGAGTCCCGCCGGTGCGGCCCGGATGGCAGCGGCCGGGTACGACGCCATCCTGGTCGGAGAGGCTGCGGTCAGCGCCGACGACCCGGCGGCGTTCGTGGCATCGCTCCAGGTCGCAGGGGAGTGAACGGCCGATGACCACGTGGGTCAAGGTGTGCGGGTTGACTCGCCGTGAGGATGTCGACGGTGCCGTTGCTGCGGGAGCCGACGCCGTCGGTTTCATCATTGCGTCGCAGTCGCCGCGACAGGTCGATGTCGCCCAGGCACGCAAACTGGCCCACGGCGTGAATGCCCAGGCCGTGCTCGTCAGCGTTGACCTGACGCCCGAGGACGTGCTGGCGACGGCGAAGGCTGCAGGGATCTCTGGAGTTCAGCCCCACGGACGGCATGCGGCGGCGGCTGCAGAGGCTGCCACGGCAGCCGGCCTCTTCGTCCTGTATCCGATCCCCGTCGCCGATCCCTTTGTCGCGCCGCCTGTGCCGAGCGGTGCAACCCCACTGTTCGACACGGCGGACGTCGATCGCCATGGCGGGACCGGTCGGACATTCCGCTGGGATCTCGTCGCCGGCTACCCAGGTGACTTCGTCGTCGCCGGTGGTCTCGGACCCGGCAACGTGGCCGACGCAGTCCGTGCGACGGGCGCCTTCGGCGTCGACGCGTCGAGCCGCCTCGAGGCTGCGGTTGGGATCAAGGACGCCGGTAAGGTGACCGCCTTCGTACAGGAGGCCAAACGGGCATGACCCTCATCCGACCCGACGAGCGCGGGCGCTTCGGCGAGTTCGGCGGTCGATTCGCCCCCGAAACGTTGATGCCGGCGCTTCTCGAGCTCGAGGCGGCGTTCGAGGCCGCATGGTCCGATCCGTCGTTCCACGCCGAGTTGCGGCACCTGTTGCGCGACTTCGTCGGCCGGCCGACGCCGGTGTATCGCGCCGATCGGCTCTCGCAGGAACTCGGCCTCGACCTCTGGTTCAAACGTGAGGATCTGGCGCACACCGGCGCACACAAGATCAACAACACGGTCGGGCAGGCCCTCCTGGCCAAGCGGATGGGCAAGCCGCGGATCATTGCCGAAACCGGAGCCGGCCAGCATGGTGTCGCCACTGCCACGGCGTGCGCTCTCCTCGGCATCGAATGCGCGGTCTACATGGGTGCCACCGACATCGAGCGCCAGGCACTCAATGTCTACCGAATGCGTCTTCTCGGGTGTGAGGTCATTCCCGTCACCAAGGGTCCGGGCACGCTGAAGGACGCAGTTTCCGAGGCAATGCGGGACTGGGTCGCAACGGTAGAGACGACGCACTACATCATCGGGTCCGTCGTCGGCCCACATCCCTTCCCGTGGATGGTGAGGGAGTTCCAGAAGGTGATCGGCGAGGAGCTCCAGGAGCAGATGGACGGCGGAGATTCCGGCCGACCGCGCCCCGACGTGATCGTCGCGTGTGTCGGTGGCGGTTCCAACGCCATGGGCATCTTCTATCCATACGCCGGGTCGTCCGTTCGCCTGGTCGGTGTCGAGGCGGCCGGGCATGGGCTCGAGACGGGCGAGCACGGTGCCTCCCTCGTTGCCGGTTCACCCGGAGTGATCCACGGGAGCCGCACGTATCTCCTCCAGGACGACGCTGGGCAAGTACTCGAGGCACACAGCGTGTCGGCCGGTCTCGACTATCCCGGCGTTGGGCCGGAACATGCCAACTTCAAGGACCGGGGCATTGCCGAGTACGTGTCGATCACCGACGCCGAGGCGATGGAAGCCTTTCATCTTCTGTCGAGAACCGAGGGCATCATCCCCGCTCTGGAGACCGCCCATGCGCTCGCCTGGGTGGCCAACGAGCGTGATGACCTCGCCGGCAAGACCGTGGTGATCAACCTCTCCGGTCGTGGCGACAAGGACGTGCAGCAAGTGGCGGCGCTCGATGAGTGAGACCGCCACCACGCCGCTTGGTGCGCTGCTGGGGAAGGCGCAGCGGTCAGGTGGAGCGGTGTTGCTGCCCTACATGACCGCAGGCCTGCCGGGCCCGGAGACCTCCCTCGACATGTTCCGGGCGATGGCCGATGCCGGCGCCGACGGGTTCGAGGTCGGGATTCCGTATTCCGACCCCCTCATGGACGGCCCAACGATTCACGAGGCCGGGTTGCGCGCGCTCGATGCCGGTACGTCGCTGGACGGTGCGCTGCGCCTGCTCGAAGCGGTGGTGACGACGACCGGGAAGCCGTCGGTGGTGATGACCTACGTCAATCCGGTGCTCCGCGTCGGTGTCGGGGAGTTCGCCAAACGCGCTGCAGCTGCCGGTGCTTCGGGCGTGATCCTTGCCGATCTCCCGGCCGAGGAAGCCGATCACTTCCAAGCTGCATTCGCCGATGCCGGACTGGGTCTCGTCCTGTTCGTGGCGCCGACGACCGGTGATGAACGACTTGCTGCCGTCGCCGCTGCGCAACCGCTCTTTCTCTATGGGGTCGCAGAGCTCGGCGTCACCGGGGAGCGGACAGACGCATCGAGTCGGGCGGGGGAGCTAGCCGCACGTGTGCGGGCCGTGACCGACGTCCCGCTGGTGCTCGGGGTCGGCATTTCGACACCGGACCATGCAGCGCAGGCAGCAGCGGTCGCCGACGGCGTGATCGTCGGTTCCGCCCTGGTCCGCCGCGTCCTCGACGCCCCGGACGCGCCTTCTGCAGCGAGTAGCTTGCATCAGGCCGTCGCCGACCTCGCCGCCGCCGTCCACTCGACGCGCAGCTGAGTCTCTGTACTCGGTACTCAGTACTCAGTACTCCCGAAAGGGCTAGCCCCTTCGTGACGCTCCAGAACCATCCTTACCAAGTCGCAGGATCCGCCGATCATATGGACGTGGGTCCGGTGTCTACCCCTTCGACTTCGGGTCCACCTCAGAGTCAGGGGGTTCGGCGGATCGCCGACCGGTACGAACGCACCACACCCAAGGCCCGCCGGGCCCCCGACACTCATACGAATGGCCCCCTCCTCGGAGGGGGCCATTCAGGTTGGGTGAGTCGTCAGTCGTCAGTAATCAGTAGTCAGTACTGAGTCCTCGCTACTCAGTACTTCTTCAGTACCGGGAGGGGGACTCGAACCCTCGCCCCCGACCCGAGGGCCGTCGGACGCTGCGCCCTGCGGCGAGATTCAGTAGATCGGGGTGACGCAGACAGGCGGTGGCAGTCGCGAC
>JASJAX010000188.1 GCA_030066755.1 Acidimicrobiia bacterium | reverse complement strand
CAATTGACGGGTTCGTTTTGGTCCCGCATGCTCGAAGGAGAACAGGGGAGTATCCCCAAACAGGCACCGTCGTCATGACGGCCATTCGGTCTGGCGGTGCTGGCCCGCGCGTCTCCTCGGGGACGGCGAGGCGGGAGAGACCTGCGCTGAGCCTGAGGTCACGACCGGAAGGAGCGGGTCATGGACCGGTTCAAGAACATCCTGGTTGCCGCCGCGCCCGGACACATCGACACTGCGGTGCTGCACGACACCATTCGGTTCGCCAACCGCAATGATGCGCAACTCACCTTGCTCGATGTCGTCGATCCCCTGCCACCGTGGCGGCGGTCCGTGCTCGTCGAGGGCCGAGTCATCGAGGTCCAGGAACTGCTGCTGAAGGATCGACGGGATCGATTCCGGCATGTGATCGAAACGGCCGGTGGAAGCGCCGACGTCCGAATCGAGATCACGACCGGGAAGCCGTTCGTCGAGGTGATTCGGCGCGTGCTGAGCGACCAATGCGATCTCGTCATCGTTGGTGAACCCGAGCACGCACACGAGCGACATCCCGGCATCAGCGCAGGGGTGATGCAACTCCTGAGGAAGTGCCCGGTCCCGGTATGGGCGATGCGTCCGCGAGGTGACCGGCCGCTTCGGGTGCTCGCACTGGTCGATCCGGACCCGTCCGATGTCGTGCGCGATGGCTTGAACGATCTCGTGCTCGAGCTTGCCACCGCCATGGTCCGCGATGGGGAAGGCGATCTCCACGTGGCGCATGCATGGGCGTTGGAAGGCGAGGCGACGCTGCGGTCGTCGGAGTTCATCTCGCTCCCGTCTCAGGAGGTCGATCTCATGGTCGACATCACGGGCCAACAGCATCGTGAGCGCCTCGAGCTGTTGACGAAACGCCATGGAATCGCCGAGCTGGATGGTGAGATCCACCTCGTCTCCGGCGACCCGGGGCGAGCACTGCCCGAACTGGCGGCGCGACTCCAGGCGACGGTGGTGGTGATGGGGACGGTTGCTCGGACCGGTCTGGCCGGCCTCATCATGGGCAACACTGCGGAGACGGTGCTGCGATCGGTGAATTGCTCGGTCTTGGCCGTGAAGCCCGTAGGCTTCACCTCACCAGTCCATCTCGAGGGTCGATGACCGCACCCAGCACCGAAACCACCCACCAGTGGTGGGCTGAGCCGAGCGACGTCATCGCCCGCGAGCTCGACACCGATCTGTCGGCGGGGCTGCGCAGCGAGGTAGCGGCCGAGCGGCTGGACCGCTACGGGCACAACGAACTCGAGGAGGAGCCCACCCGGTCGCCCTGGCTCCTGTTCTTCGGCCAGTTCGCCAACACGATGATCGTGGTGCTGCTCATCGCCGCTGCGGTCACCGTGGCGGTCGGCGAGGTCAAGGACGCATTGGTCATCGGCGCCATCGTCGTGCTCAACGCTGCGATCGGGTTCGTGCAGGAGTACCGGGCCGAACAGGCGATGGCGGCCCTCAAGAGCATGGCGTCTCCATCGGCCAAGGTGATTCGTGATGGTCGCCAGACGACGATTCCGGCTGCCGATGTCGTGCCCGGCGATGTGCTGATCCTCGACGCCGGTGACGTGATTGCCGCCGACGGGCGCCTCATCGAATGCCCCAATCTCCGTGTCAACGAGGCCGCCTTGACCGGAGAATCCGTCCCCGTTGAGAAGACCCCGGACCCGATCTCTTCCGAAGCCGGGCGGATGGTCGCCGAGCGACACAACATGGTGTTCCGGGGCACGGCCGTCGTCTACGGACGGGCCCGGCTCATCGTCGTCGACACGGGCATGTCGACGGAGCTCGGGCAAATCGCAGGTCTCCTCAAAGCACATCAGGCCCCGCAGACGCCCCTGCAGCGTCGACTGGCAGCGCTCGGCCGCTGGCTGGCGTTCGCGTCGCTGGTGGTGTGCGCCCTTGTGTTCACCGTCGGGGTCCTGCGCGGCGAGGAGGTCTCCTTGATGTTCCTCACCGCCGTCAGCCTCGCCGTTGCGGCCATCCCCGAGGCGCTGCCCGCCGTCGTGACCATCGCGCTGGCCCTCGGCGCGCAGCGGATGGTCCAGCAGCACGCGCTGGTGCGGAAGCTCCCTGCGGTCGAGACCCTCGGATCGGTGACCGTCATCTGCACCGACAAGACCGGAACCCTCACCGAGGGCCGCATGCTGGTCGAACGAGCGTGGACGTTCTCGAGTGACGTGCAGATCACCGGCGTGGGCTTCGAACCGGTTGGCCGACTGACCGCAGACGATCGCGACTTCGATCCGTCCGGCGACGAAGCGTTTTCGAGCATGGCGAAGGTGGCGGCGCTGTGCAACGACGCGGTGCTGGAACCGCCGAACGACGACCATGACGACTGGAGGGTCGGCGGAGATCCGACGGAAGGAGCGCTGCTGGCGTTTGCTGCGAAGGTCCTGGGTGACCTCGACCAACTGTCGGTGCGGTTCCCGAGAATCGGCGAGATGGCGTTCGACTCGGATCGCAAGCGAATGTCGACGTTCCACCAGACCGATGACGACGCTGCGGCGGACGTCGTCTTTGCCAAGGGTGGCGTCGAGGCGCTGATCGAGAAGACGACCCATGTCGCAGTCGGCAACCGGATCCGGCCGATCGCCGAGGACGACGAGCAGGCCATCCACGCCAAGGCGGACGAGTTCGCCCGGGACGGCTACCGAGTACTCGCCGTGGGAGGACGTGAGGCAGAACCCGGGGACGGGTTTGATGCCGACCTCGAGCACGACCTCGTGTTCTACGGCCTGGTCGCCATGGCCGACCCGCCGCGGGCGGCGTCCCACGACGCCGTTGCCGCCTGCCGCAGCGCGGGGATCACGCCGGTCATGATCACCGGCGACCATCCGGCCACCGGACGGGCCATCGCGGATCGGCTCGGCATCATCGATCATCACGACGTGCTGACGGGCGCGCAACTGGCCGACCTGGCTCCGGAAGCGTTCGCCGACCGTGTGGAGGACATTGCGGTCTACGCCCGTTCGTCACCGGAGCAGAAGCTGGACATCGTCCAAGCGTGGCAAGCGAACGGCGACATCGTTGCGATGACGGGTGACGGCGTCAACGATGCGCCGGCGCTCCGCACGGCGGACATCGGCGTCGCCATGGGCGTGGCCGGGACCGATGTCGCCAAAGAGGCCGCCGACATGGTGCTCACGGACGACAACTTCGCCACGATCGTCGGGGCCGTGCGCGAGGGCCGTCGGATCTACGACAACATCCGACGGTTCGTGCGCTACACGCTCACCTCCAACTCCGGCGAGATCTGGGTCATGTTCTTGGGGCCGTTCTTCGGGCTGCCGTTGCCGCTCCTGCCGGTCCACATCCTCTGGATCAACCTGGTCACCGACGGCCTGCCCGGACTCGCCCTCGGCGTGGAGCAGGCGGAGCGCGGGGTCATGAAGCGGCCGCCGCGGCCGCCGACCGAGAACATCTTCGCCCGCGGCCTCTGGCAGCACGTGGTCCTCGTCGGATTACTGATGGGTGCAATCCCGCTTGCGCTTGGGATCTGGGGCGAAGCCAACGGCCGTCCGTGGCAGACGATGATCTTCACGTCACTTGCCCTGCTGCAGCTGGCCAACTCGATGGCCGTACGCTCGGAGCACGACTCGGTCTTCACGCTCGGGCTGACGTCGAATCGGCCGCTGCTCGCAACCGTCATCGCCACGGCTGCAATCCAAATCGGTCTCATCTACTGGGGTCCGATGCAGAATCTGCTCACGGTCGAGGCGCTGAGCCTGTTCGAGCTCTCGCTCGTGCTCCTGGCGTCGACCGGTGTCTTCTGGGTCGTCGAAGGGGAGAAATGGGTTCGTCGCCGGCTCGCCGAGCGGTAACCGATCGGTGCGTCGGCCGGTCTCAGTAGGTTGATGGTTCGCTAGCTCGTCACGGCGTGCGAGAATCAAGCCCCCACCGTTGGAAAGAGTCTCGATGAACGGCAACGCGGAATTCACCCTCAACGACACGGCGATCGTCTCGGTCGTCGACGTCGAAGCTCCCGAGGTCGTCACCTCGGCACAATTCGATGAACGACTCATGGACACCTACGAGCGGCTCGGCGCCCAGCCGGGACTCCTGGAGAGCCTCGCCGGCATCAAGGAGCGCCGGTGGTGGCCCAAGGGTCACCTGTTCACGGATGCTGCTGCCGCCGCCGGCGCCAAGGCCATCGAAGCGGCCGGCGTTCGCCCCGACGACATCGGGCTGCTGATCGACACGTCCGTGTGTCGCGATCGGCTCGAGCCCTCATCGGCGGTGACGGTGCACCATGCACTCGACCTTCCCAGCTGGGCCATCAACTTCGATCTGGCCAACGCTTGCCTCGGCTTTCTCAACGCCATCCAGCTCGCCGGCGCCATGATCGACAACGGGCAGATCGACTACGCACTCGTGGTCGACGGTGAAGGCTCCCGGCACACCCAGGAGGTGACGCTCGAGCGTCTTGCGTCTCCTGAGGCGACGATGGCCGACCTCTACGCCGAGTTCGCCACCCTCACGCTCGGGTCGGGCGGCGCGGCGGCAGTGATCGGTCGGCATTCCGACAACCCGGAAAGCCACAAGGTCATCGGCGGGATCGCTCGAGCCGATACGAGCCACCACAAGCTCTGCGTCGGCACGATCGAACAAATGAAGACCGACACGCGCGGCCTGCTCGACGCCGGACTCCATGTCTCGAAGCTCGCATGGGTCGATGCGGAGGAGAAGGGCTGGCTGGCCGCGGACCGCTACATCATCCACCAAGTCTCGATGGTTCACACGACGTCCATGGCCGAACGTCTCGGTCTCGACATCGCCAAGGTCCCACTCACGTTCCCGTTCCTCGGCAACGTCGGCCCGGCGGCGATCCCGATCACTCTGGCTCGCGAGGTCGACTCGCTCGAGGCAGGGGACAAGGTGTTGCTGATGGGCATGGGATCCGGAATCAACGCGTCCGCGGTCGAAGTCATCTGGTGACGCGCGGGGCCCCAGCTCCGGCGACACTCCCACCTGAGGGCCTGAGCGGTCTCGATCCCGGATGGTCGCGCCTCGTGACCGTTCCCGGCCTCGACGGCGTTGGCCGCACGTGGCACGTGCTCGACAATCAGGTCGAGCAGGCGTCGGTGACCATCGTCGCGGTCCACGGCAACCCCACGTGGTCGTACCTCTGGCGCTGGGTCATCGACGCGGCACCGGACAACGTTCGGGTTATCGCCGTCGACCAGCTGAACATGGGCTTCTCCGAACGCACCGGAACGATGCGCCGGCTGCAACAGCGGATTGACGATCTCGGGGCCGTGATCGATGCATTGGACATCGAGGGTCCGGTCGTCACCCTCGCCCACGATTGGGGCGGCCCGATCGCACTCGGGTGGGCAGTCGACCACGTCGAGCGCCTCGCCGGAGTCATCCTGCTCAACACTGCGGTTCACCAACCGCCCGGGTCGCCCGCCCCGACGTTGATACGGATGGCACGAGCGCCCGGCGTGCTGCGCCAGGTCACGCAGCGCACGCCGATCTTCTTGAACGGGACGTTTGCGCTCTCCCGGCCCGCGATCCCCTCGGAGATCCGCACGGCGTACCGAGCTCCGTACACGTCCCCGGAGCGGCGGTACGGGATATGGGATTTTGTCGCCGACATCCCACTCGATCCCAACGACCCGAGCTTCCGGCCGCTCGAACGTGTCGCCGCCGGCCTCGAACAGCTCGCCGAAACACCGGTGCTGCTGCTCTGGGGTCCGCAGGATCCCGTGTTCGCCGATCGATACCTCCGCGACCTCCACCACCGCATGCCGCATGCGGTCATTCATCGATTCGAGGGCGCCAGCCACCTCGTGTCTGAGGATCGCCCTGAGCTCGCCGAGGTCGTGCATCGGTGGATTGCCTCGCTCGCCGCCGATGAGCCGCAGTTGGCGTCCGAGCGTCGCCGCCGTCCGGTCTTTGCGGCGCTCGAGGATCGCGCCGCCGACGAGTCCGTTGCGGTCGTCGAGATGCACGAGGGCCAGGGCCGCCGATCCACCTTTGCCGAGCTGCACACCGATGTCGGCAGGATCGCCGCCGGGCTCGCGGCCTCCGGCATTCGGTCGGGCGATCGAGTGGCGCTGCTCGTCCCCCCCGGCCTCGATCTGACGGCGGTGCTGTACGCATGCTGGCGCCTTGGTGCCGTCGTGGTCATCGTCGATGCAGGTCTTGGAGCGAAGGGGATCGGTCGTGCCTTGAAGAGCGCGTCGCCGGTTGCCTTGATCGGTGTTCCCCGGGCGCTCGCTGCGGCTCGTGCCTTGCGATGGCCGGGGCGTCGCGTCGCCGTCGGCGCATCCGACCGGCAAGCTGCGGCGCTCGGGGCTGTGACGCTCGATGCCATCCGTGAACGTGGATGGGGCGGTTTCGACGGCGACGGGCCCGGCGACGCTGCCCCGGCCGCCGTTGCGTTCACCTCGGGTTCGACGGGTCCGGCCAAGGGTGTGGCCTATCGCCATCACCAACTCCAGGCGCAGCGCGATGCTCTGATGGAGCTGTACCAAGTGGGTCCGGACGATCGACTCGTGGCAGCCTTTGCGCCCTTCGCGCTCTATGGACCGGCGATGGGGATCCCATCGGTCGTGCCCGACATGGACGTGACGGCGCCCGGCACCCTCACCGCTACGGCATTGGCGGACGCTGTCAGCGCGGTCGACGCAACGCTGGTGTTCGCATCGCCGGCAGCGTTGGCGAATGTTGTGACCACCCGTCACCAGCTCACCGATCGGCACCGCCGGGCACTTGAGGGTGTCCGAATCGTGATGTCGGCCGGTGCCCCCATATCGCCGTCGCTGCTCCGGGCCATCCGCGACGTCTTGCCGAACGCCGAGCCCAACACCCCGTACGGCATGACTGAAGCGCTGCCGATCGCCAACATCACCCTCGATGAGATCGACGCCGCCGGCGAAGGGTGGGGAGTCTGTGTCGGCCATCCACTCGCCCAGGTCGAAGTTGCGATTCTGCCGATCGACGAACTCGGGCGCCCCGCCGATCGACAGTCGACGGCACCCGAGATCGTCGGCGAGGTGTGCGTGCGTGCGCCCCACATGAAGGACCAGTACGACAAGCTCTGGGCAACCCAGGCGGCGTCGGCCCGACCTCCCGGCTGGCACCGCACCGGCGACGTTGGGCGGCTCGATGGCGATGGCCGGCTGTGGATCGAAGGTCGGATGGCGCACCTCATCCTGACCGATCGGGGCCCCGTCACTCCCGTCGGCGTCGAGCACGCGGCCGAACGAGCCGACGGTGTCCACCAAGCCGCTGCGGTGGGGGTGGGGCCTATCGGCACGCAACAGCTCGTGGTGGTGGTCGCAACGAGCCCACCGGCAACCAAGCCGGCGCCTGCCGAAGACGCGCTGGCAGCCCGGGTGCGAGCCTCCGTCGGCCTCGATGTTGCGTCCGTCCTTGTGGTCCCCGAGCTACCCACCGACCTTCGACACAACTCGAAGATCGAACGGACGCGCATCGCCGGTTGGGCCGACCGGATCCTCGCCGGCGGAAGGATCGGTCGACTATGAACGTCCTGGTCACCGGTGGCACCAGCCTGCTCGGTGGGTTAATCGCGAGCCAGCTCGCCTCGGCGGGCAACGCAGTGGCGGTGCTGCAACGCCGGCCCAGCGGCCTTGGGCTCGAAGAGTTCCTCGGCGACATCAACGACCTGGCCGTTGTCGAGGCTGCGATGGCCGGCAGGGACGCGGTTGTCCACCTCGCCGCCAAGGTCGGAGTGACAGGCACCCGGGAGCAATTCGTCGAGGCAAACGTCAATGGGACGGAAACGGTGGTCGACGCCGCTCGTGCCGCCGGCGTCGAACGGTTCGTCTACATCTCGTCGCCGTCGGTGTGCCACGCAGGGGCGTCTCTGGTGGGCGCATCGGCGTCGCTTCCGGCAGATCCGGACCAGACTCGCGGCCATTACGCCACGACCAAAGCGATGGCCGAGCTCGTGGCACTGCGAGCGAACGCTCCGGGGTTCGCCGTTGCGGCCATCCGCCCGCACCTCGTCTGGGGCCCCGGCGACACACAGCTCGTCGGGAGAATCGTCGAGCGAGCTCGGCAGGGCCGGCTCGCCGTCATCGGGTCGGGGAGCGCATTGATCGACACGACCTACATCGACAACGCCGTGGATGCCATCGTCGCCGCCCTCGAGCGGGTCCCGAACATCGCCGGCCGTGCGTTCGTGGTCTCGAATGGCCAGCCGCGAACGGTTCGAGAGCTCTTCTCTCGTATTGTTTCGGCTGCGGGCCTCGAACCGCCGCGTCTCAGCGTGCCGTATCCGGTAGCTCGTTCTGGGGGATCGTTGGC
>JASJAX010000187.1 GCA_030066755.1 Acidimicrobiia bacterium | reverse complement strand
GCACTGATGGTTCCGGGAGTCGACCCCGATGCGGCCCTTCGGTCGGCCCTCAACGTGGTCGGGCTGGACTGCGATTGCCCCCGCGACCTTGCGTCATGCGTGCCGGACGACGAAGAGCTCATCCTGATCATCGACCAGTTCGAAGAGCTCTTCACGCTGGTCGAGCAGGAGTCGGTGCGGAGGCGGTTCCTCGAGGCGATCACCGATGCGGTCCGAGACGATCTCATTCGGTGTGTCGCCACGCTGCGGGCCGACCACTACGACGGACCCCTCGAGTATCCGGAATTCGCCCAGGTATTCACGTCGGGCGTGATCCACGCGATGCCATTGACGGCTGCGGAGCTCGAGCAAGCCGCCGCTGCGCCGGCGCGGAGCGTCGGCCTCGAATTCGAGCCGGCGCTCCTCGCCGAGCTGGTCGCCGACGTCGCCGGTGAGCCGGGTGCCCTGCCGCTCTTCCAGTACGCACTCACCGAGCTGTTCGATCGCAGGACCGGCCCGCTCCTCGACGTCGAGACGTACCGCGGGATCGGCGGTCTGCACGGCGCGTTGGTGGGTCGTGCCGAGACGGTGTTCTCGGCATTCGGAGCTGAGGAGAAGGAAGCAGCCCGCCAGCTCGCGCTCCGGTTGGTCACCATCGGGCCGACGGCTGCCGGCGGACGCCGGCGTGTGCCGGGAGCAGAGCTGACCAACCTGGATGTCGATCAGCTTGCGCTCCAACGTGTGATCTACGAGTTGGGACGGCATCGCCTCATCACGTTCGATCGTGACGCGCAATCTGGACGCCCCACGCTGGAGCTGGCTCACGAAGCGCTCATGAGCGCATGGCCTCGCCTCCGGGATTGGATCGACACAGCGGCATCCGATCTGCGGCGCCACGCACCCCTTGCGGCAGCCGCTGCCGAGTGGGATGAGGCCGGCCGAGATCCGGACTACCTGCCGGGCGGACGGCAACTAGCGGACATCGAGTCATGGACGACGACCACGACGATGCGCCTGACGAACCGAGAGCGCGCCTACGTCGATGCAGCGGTGGACAAGCGAAACGCGGCGCAGCGCCAAGAGGAAGCTCGGCTCGAGGAGGAGGCCGCCCTCCGGCGCCGGGCGCGCCGGCGCCTCTGGAGCCTGGTCGCAGTCGTGACCGTCTTCGTTGCGGCCACCGTCGGAATCCTCTGGTTCGTCCTCGCCGGGCGAGGGCCCCGGGTGGCGATCCTTCACGGCGGGCGCGGCGACTCCGGCTTCCAGGACATGCTGGCGCAAGGTTGGGACGACGCAGTCCGGGACCTCACCTACCAAGAAACGGAGGTCATTGCGCTCTACGACTCGACGGGCCAGCTGCGAGAGTTGGCCGAGGCTGGCAATGAGCTGATTCTGGTTGGCGGAGCCAGCTTCGCCGCGGCACTAGTCGAGGTCGCTCCCGACTATCCCGAGACGACATTCGTGATGCTCGACATGGTGGTCGACGCCCCCAACGTCACTTCTTTTGTGTTCGCCGAGCATGAAGGATCGTTCCTCGCTGGGATTGCTGCAGGACTGGCGACGGAGACGGGGACCGTTGGGTTCGTAGGCGGTGGACCGTTCGACTTCATCGAGCGCTTCCGAGCCGGCTTCGAGCAAGGTTCCGCCGCGGTCGATCCTTCGATCGAAGTACTCGCCATCCCGATCTTCGACACAATGAACATGGATCAAGCGTTTGCCCGACGCGACCTGGGATCCCTGGCCGCAGCTGAGCTCATTGCGCGCGGCGCTGACGTTGTCTACCACGCTGCCGGCTTCTCGGGTTGGGGTGTGATCGACGCTGCGGCCGAGCTGAGTACGCCGCAGCGGCATCTGTGGGCGATCGGAGTTGACGTCGACCAATACCTCGTAGCCGACGAGATCCAACGCCCCCACCTCCTCACATCAATGGTCAAGCGGGTGGACGTCGCCGCCTTCGAGGCGGTCCGGCGATACCTCGACGGCACCCTGGAGCCGGGCGTCGTAGTCCTTGTCGCTGCCGACGAGGCGCTGACCTTGGCGCAATCCGGCGGTCACCTGACACCGTATCTCGAGACGATCGACCTGTGGCGACAGCGGATCATCGACGGCTCGATCGAAATCGCCACGGTTCCAAGAGGCGATCTCCTTCCGGCGCCTGCGCCCGAGGTGGACGTCGAGATCCGCGCTGGTTTCGTCGAAGGTCAGTGCTTGTACGAGGGACCACCGATGCTCGATGCCGACCAGTACGTCCAGTTCTTCGCAGGCAACAACGGCAACAGCCCGATCTGGATCGGGCTGTTGGGCGTCGCACCCGGTTACACCCACGACGACATTGAGGAGAACCCCTCAGGCCCGCCCCCCGACTGGATCGTTTTTGAGCGCTCCTTCGGAGTTGAGGTCGTTGCAAGCGGATACAACGCAGGAATACACCTGGTTCCGGCCGGCACGTACGCGGCACTCTGCGTGTCCACGATCGATGGCGTCGTCACCAACTACCCCGTGGCGACGATCGAGGTCCGCTGAGCGCAATGGTCAAGCGCATCGGGAATTGGCCGACAGGTAGGACACGGACCTTCCCTACTGTCCGCCGCCATGCATCACCGACCAGCCCGAGTCATCGTGACGATCCTCGCCGTCGCTCTCCTCGCGACGACGTTTGGTGGTGCCGCGGAAGGCAAGCGCTCGGCCGAGGCCGGACTTGCGCTCCCACCGACGACCGCGGAGACCACCGACCAACGGGCCGAGTGGTGCAACAACATGTCGAACGCGCCTGCGTTGCGAGACGCAGCCGCCGACCTTCGCGACCAGACGGTTGACGACGAGGAGGCCCGAGCGGTTCTCGAGTCGGCATCGCAGCGGCCGATGAGCGTCGCCGCGGCCCGCCGAGTCGGCTCGGAATACGCCGCTCTGAGCCAGACATGGGCGCGCTGGAACCAGCTGTGCGTCGTGTCATACGCCGCCCGCGCCTGACCGCATCTCCTCATCGTCCACTCATGCGCCTGTGGCAGCATGCCGAAGATGACCGTCATGAACGACCCGGCCAGGGTGCTCGTCGTCGATGACGACACTCGAATCGCAGCGGCGATCCGCCGCGCCTTGTCCTACGAGGGCTATGCCGTCGACGTCGTACACGACGGCCCCTCGGCCTTGTCGTCCATTCGCAACGGCACGCACGACGTTGTCGTGCTCGACGTGATGCTGCCCGGCTTCGACGGAGTCGAGGTGTGCCGCCGGATCCGGTCGGCCGGCGAGGACGTGGCGGTTCTGATGCTCACCGCCCGTACCGAGGTCCCGGACCGGGTGCGAGGTCTCGACGCCGGGGCCGACGACTACCTCACCAAGCCGTTCGCATATGAGGAGCTGCTGGCGCGGGTGCGGAGCCTGCTCCGTCGGCGCGACCCCGACCCGCGCGACCAGCTGACCTACGGCGACATCACCCTCGATGTCGGTGCAATGGAGGTCGCTCGAAGCGGACGAACCGTCGAGCTGACTGCGCTGGAGTTCCGATTGCTCGAGTATCTGATGCGGAACCCACGCCTGGTGCTGTCTCGCTCGCAGATCCTCGAAGAAGTCTGGGGCCTCGACGTCGACACGACGAGTAACGTCGTCGACGTCTACGTGCGCTATCTCCGTCAGAAGCTCGAGGCTGCAGGCGAGCCACGTTTGATCCACACGGTTCGCGGCGCCGGCTACGTACTCAAGGAGGCGTAGTGCGGATCCGATGGCGGTTGGCCGCCTACGGAGGAGGCGTCGCCGCAGCGGCGATGTTTGCGTTCGGCCTCCTGCTCACCCTGCTCGCCAGAGGCGCAGCCCCGGACGATCAAGCCAAAGCGCTGACCGCGCTCGCCAACGACACGGCACAGCAGCTCGAAGGCGGCACCATTCAGGCTCTGGCCGAGGCCGAACCGCTGAGCACCACCAACCTGTCGTCCTCAACCGACGAGTTCGTCGCTGTGTACACGGAGACCGGCGAGATCCTCTACACCACGGGCGTCGTCGATGGCGCCGCGCCGCGCATTCGCGCTGCGATCCTGGTCGAGGCGCTCGACCTCGGGAGCTCAGTTGCCGTCGTGCCGGTGACCCAGGCCGACGACGTCCGTGTTGCAGCCGTGCCATTGAATCTCGATGGAACGACAGTCATCGTGGTCGCCGGGCAATCGACGGCGTTCGTTGCCGAGCAACTCGCCGGAGCACAAGCCGTGGTGTGGGTGGCGGCGATCCTCACGCTCATCTTCGCCGGTGTCGTGAGCTGGCTGGTCAGCGGTCGTGCGCTTCGCCCGCTCCGGGAGCTGGCGGCGACAACCGACGAGATCGGCGCAACGGGGGACCTCACGAGACGGCTCCCTCCCGTGAAGTCGGCAGACGAAGTGGGCACACTCACGCAGAGCTTCAACGAGATGCTCGACCGGGTGGAAACGGCCCAAGGCGAGCTTGCCGCATCGCTGGCGAAGCAGCGGCGGTTCGTCGCCGACGCCTCCCACGAGCTCCGCAGCCCACTGACGACGATCCGATCGAATGCCGGGTTCCTGCTGGACCGGCCCGACGCAACGCAGGACGACCGGGACGAAGCC
This sequence comes from Acidimicrobiia bacterium, assembly GCA_030066755.1. Lineage (GTDB taxonomy): Bacteria > Actinomycetota > Acidimicrobiia > Spongiisociales > UBA5794 > JASJAX01. The sequence continues at coordinate 3,761 of JASJAX010000187.1, read as the reverse complement.
ATTCGAGACATCGAGGCCGAGGCCGGCCGGATGGCCATGTTGGTCGACGACCTCTTGATCCTCGCCAGCGCCGATGCGGAGCGGCCGCTCGACCGATACCCGGTCGATCTCAGCTCGATCGTCCACGACCTCGAGCGACGCGCCGCTCGCCTCGACACGCCGGTCGAGATGACCGCCGTTGAACCAGTTGTGGTCAGCGGTGACGCTGCGGCGCTCACTCGCCTCGTGTGGATCCTGATCGACAACGCAGCCAATCACGGAGGCACTGCGGTCGACGTTGCCGTCTCCGCAGTCGACCACGAGGCGCACCTCACCGTGCTCGACGATGGTCCGGGATTCCCACCCGATGAGCTCGGAAGGGTCTTCGATCGCTTCTACCGCGCCGATCCGGCCCGCAGCGCAGCCGGTGCCGGTCTCGGCCTCGCCATCGCTCGCGAGATCGCCGAAGCCCATGGCGGGTCGATCACCGCCTCGAACCAGCCTGAGGGTGGAGCGCGGGTCGACGTCGTGCTCCCACGTACGCAGGACTGAACGCAGATCAGAACCCGTTGGGCCGTTCTCGGTTCGCCGCGGCTTCGGCCGTTGCGGCAATGCGCCGGGCCCGAGTGTCATCCCGTTTGGCGAGAGCGATCCACGCCAGGGTGTTGCGACGCGTGGACGGCGGCAAGCCGTCGAAGAACTCCCGAGCGTCACCATCGGAGAAGGCCGCGGCCAAGTCGTCCGGGACGATCAACGCCTCGGCGCCATCCATGATCGTCCAGGATCCGTTCGCTTTGGCGACTTCGATGGCGCGGATGCCGGACTCCGTGAGGCGTTCGGCCGCTTCGAGTTCGACGACCTTCGCCTTGTTCACCTTGGACCAGGGACTGGTTGGTTTGCGGCGTGTGAAGTACTGCTCGTAGCGCTCGTCGTCGATCGACTGGACCTTGCTGTCGATCCAGCCGAAGCACAGCGCCTCGTCAACGGCCTCGCTCCACGTGACGGACGGCGTGCCGCTGCCCTTCTTGAAGAAGACGAGCCACACGCCCGGACTGCTGGCATAGTTCTCCTCGAGCCAGGCACGCCAGTCGTCGCCGGTCGCCGCCGTCACCCGTTCGTAGTCATTGATGGAGGTCATCGGATACAGACGCTAGCGAGGCCTCAGTGCTGTCTTCCGACTGACGACTCGCCAGGACCGCCTCGCCAAGTCCACCCTTCGACCGCCGAGCACCGACGCCCAAACCCAGGGCCCTCTTCTCACCGTCCCCTCATCATCGGCCAATTGGCGGCTCATCGCCGCCGCCGACGATGCGTGCATGAGCCGCACACGACAACGCCCGGCGGACGAGCTGATCGGTCTCGCGGCGACCCTTGTCTTCCTCCAGGGAGTCGTGGCCTTCGTCGCCATGGTCGAAGTCGGGATCGTCACCGCGGCCATGGGTGGACTCACGCTGGCCGCATTCATCCTCACCGGAGCGGCGGCCATCCTGACCTTGCTGCTGCCGGCGCCGCTCCGCCGCCGATCGCGTCGTGCTCGAAAGACCACGGTGGTCCTCCAGGTGTTGTGGCTGGCTGCGGCGACCATCGATCTGCTCCTCGCCGTCTTCCTGGCACGGCGGGGTCTCGAGCCGGTCCCCACAATCACCCGGGTCGTGGTCCCCGTGGTCATCTTCCGCATCCTGCGCCGTCCACAGGTCCGGACCGTCTTCGGTGTCAAGCCATCTCGGCGCGACCGCAAGCGCGCCGCAGTCACCGACCAAGCGACCGAAGTACCCGACATGGTGGGAGCGCCCGCATGACACGGACTGCATTCCACGGTGCCGACGGCGTGCCGGCTCGCGGACTGGGCGACTACGTCGGGAGCCCGATGTACGAGATCATCCCCGAACACTTCCCGGCGGTCATCGCCGTGATGATGCTCGTCGTCGGTGGCTGGTTGGTCCGGCGAGCCGCCGAACGAGGCCAGCGATGGGCGACACCGTTCGTCGCCGACTATCGGCGACTGCCGCTCCTTCGCCGCTTCGTCGCCTGGCTACTCCTGATCGCAGGCGTCGCTCACATCGGACTCATGTTCGGCCACGAGTTGAGTGGGTACACCGCCGGCTACGCCGTTCTCGGCGCTGCGCAGCTCGAGATCGCTCGGCGGCTCATCCGACGCCGCCGGTGGAGACGGTACGCCGCCCTCGTTCTCGGGGTGTCCCTGATCGCCTATGCGGTGTCGTCGATGGCGGGGCAAGCACCGGATCAGCTCGGCCTCACCACCAAGCTCATCGAACTGGCCGCCCTCGCCGTCGTCCTAGCTCCACAGGGGGACCACCGCTGGCGTCGTTTCGGAGCATCGACGGCCACGGTGACGTTTGCGATCGTGGTTGCCATCGGTGCGTGGGTAGGCGCCTTTGGGGAAGGCGAGGGCGGCCATCACCTCGGCGAGGTGCCACCGCCGGGTGTTCTCGTGCCGGACGGCGTCGATCGCCCGGCGACGGCGATCGAGCAGCGCAACGCCGACGAGCTCTACGCCGCCACTGTCGCCACAGCCCGCAAGTACGAGGACCCGGAGGCGGCGCGGGCCGACGGTTATCAGGTCGACGGGATGTACGGCCTCGATTTCCATGCCGAGAATCCGAGCTACAAGACCGACGGGCACGTCCTCGATCCCGAGCGGCCCGAGAACCTCATCTACGCCGTGAACGCCGGCCAACCCGTACTCATCGGGGTGATGTACGAGGTTGACGAGATCGGCCAGCCGGGCCCGGCCGTCGGCGGACCCCTCACCGTGTGGCACGCCCACGACCACGTCTGCTTCTCGTTGATCCCGCCGGCCCTCGCCGGGCTCACTTCACCCTTCGGCACCTGCCCGGTCGGATCGATCACGATGCCGATCACGAACGAGATGATCCATGTGTGGACACTTCCCGGCGTTCCGGAGCGGTACGGCGACCTCGAAGATGGCTGGCTCGAGGACTATCTCGAGGTAGTAGTGAGCGGCGAGTAGTGAGTAGCGAGTAGCCAGATGGTCCGCATTGCGGTGAGAGAACGGCGCTGACCTCCCAAAGCCTGGAAAGAGTCGAAGGTCAGTATCCCTCGGACGTGTGAGTCGCGTACCTTTGCATCACACCATGCATGTAGCCGTCGTCTCGCTCAATCGAGGGCGCGGAAGTGGCGGGGTCGCGCGCCAGCACATGCGAGCTCTCCGAGCTCGCGGGCACAACGTCGCCTCGATCCACGCCTGCGCCCCCAGACGCATGCCCGGCATCGACTACCACCAGGTCGTGCCATCGGGTGGCGTCCTTCCCGTCCACGAGTATCTCCCCGGCCACGACGGACCGCAGCTCGCTGCGTCACGGATGACCGAGTCGATGGCGGAGTCGGTCATCGAGGACTTCGAAGCCGCGGTCGAGGCGATTGATCGTTTGGATGTGATCGTTGCGCACCACGCCAACCTCTCGACGGTCGCCGCCGCCCGCGTCGCCAACCGTCGCGGGATCCCGTACGTCGTCTTCGTGCACGGCACCGGAATCGAGCCCCGCCACCACGGCGGCTACGCCGATTCCATTTGGGAGCAGATCTCCGGTGCGTTGACCGGGGCGGCCGGAATTCTGGTCACGACGCATTACGTCCGTGATGAACTGGTGATGCCCTTGGTCTCGATCCCGGACGACCGATTCATGATCTTGCCGTGCGGCATCGATCTCCAGGAATTCCGCCCGACGGAACAGCGACGGATGCGGGACAAGTACGGGCTCCCAGACCGATACGTCATCTGCCCTGGTGCAATCACCGAG
>JASJAX010000039.1 GCA_030066755.1 Acidimicrobiia bacterium | reverse complement strand
GTGGCGAAGGTGGGCCCACCGTCGAGGAATCCCACCTGGTACACCCAGATCGACAGCCTGCGTGCGGCCGTCTTGGCAGGGTCCTTCTGGCGGACCGAACCCGCCGCAGTATTCCGGGGGTTCACGTACGGCCGCTCCCCGAGTTCGAGCTGCCGGCGGTTGAGCTCCTCGAAAGCGCTCACCGGCATGTAGATCTCACCTCGCACCTCCATGACCGCCGGCGCTTCACCGCGCAGCCGCAGTGGAATCGCCTCGATGGTCCGCACGTTGGCGGTCACGTCCTCACCGGTCACCCCGTCGCCGCGGGTCGCGCCCCGCACCAGAACCCCGTTCTCGTACGTGAGCGACACCGCCAGCCCGTCGATCTTGCGCTCGCACACGTAACCGGCAGGCGGCCGGTCGAGCCCGCGTTCGAGGCGGCCGGCCCAGGCCTCGAGCTCGTCCAACGACTCGACGTTGTCGAGAGAGAACATCCGCTGGCGATGGGTGACCGGAGCGAAGGCATCGCTGAGCGGTGCGCCGACCCGCTGGGTCGGCGAATCGGGCGTGATCAGCTCTGCAAACTCAGCTTCCAATGCCGCGAGCTCCCGAGCGAGCGCGTCGTATTCGGCATCGGCGACGATCGGGGCGTCGAGGACGTAGTACTGATGGTTGTGATGGTGGATCTGCTCTCGGAGTTCCGCCGCACGTTCGATCTGAGCTGGAGACGGCTTCGCCATGGGTCGCATTATGGCGGGGTCCTGCGACGGATTCGGCCGCCGCACGGTTCACACTGCCGCCGGTCTCATCGGCTCCTCATCGACGGCTCACCATCGGCTCACCGCTCGCTCGCACACTCACGGGAACCACCGAATGGAGCTGACGATGCGAATAGTGATTGCAGGCGGTCTTGTTGCGATGGCGTTGGTTGCGGCGGCGTGCAACGGGACCGGCGACGGAGCCGACCCGCCGGATTCGAGCCCCGAGACCACCATGCCGGCGATGATGCCCGGGATGATGGGCGATGTCTCGGCGACACCGGCCCGAGACGTGGAGGGGGCCACCCTGGAGATCGGCTCCTTCGGCGGAGTGGCCGACGGTGACGCCGGCGGCATCAGCGGAGACGCCGTGTTGGCTCGCCACGCGGGTGGCACAACGCTCACGGTTTCGCTGGAGCAGCTGCCTGCCGCTTCGGACTTCACCGGTCATCTCCACTCCGGAGCGTGCGCCGACGGCGGAGGACCGCACTACCGACACGACCCCGATGGATCCGAGCTACCACCGAACGAGATCCACATTGCGTTCTCGACCGACGACGCCGGCGCAGGATTCATGACCGTCGAGAACCCGACGCCGGTAAGTCATCAAGCTGCCAGCGTGGTGATCCATGCAGTCGGTGGCGCCAAACTGGTGTGCGCCGACCTGGTGCCGCTCGACTCGTGACCGCTCAGCGCACGACGGTGGCGATCGTGCCGCCACCCAACACCTCGTCGCCGCGATAGAACACGGCGGATTGGCCCGGGGCGATGGCACGTTGAGGCCGATCGAACGAGACCTCCCATCGCCCGTCCGACAACCGGATCGAGCCGGCGACCGGGGTGGCGCGATATCGCACCTTCACTTCCACCTTCGGATCGGCGGGCGGGCTGCCGGCGATGAAGGAGACATCGTCGACGAGACAGCCGCCGACCTCGAGATCCTCCTTGCGACCGATCGTCACGGTCGCCGATGGAGCATCGACGTCGACCACGTATCGCGGCTCGCCGAACGTGACGCCGAGGCCTTTCCGTTGGCCGATGGTGAAGTCCACGGCACCGTCGTGTGCACCGACCACCTCGCCCTCCATGTCCACGATGGGTCCCGGTGTCGCCACGTCGGGGAAGTGATCCCGGATGAAGGTTCGGTAGTTGCCGTGACCCACGAAACACAGGTCCTGGCTGTCGGGCTTCGCAGCGGTTCGGAGGCCGAGCGCAGCCGCCCGTTCCCGCACTTCGCTCTTGGGCATCTCCCCCACCGGAAGGCGAATCCGGCCGAGCGTCGCCTGATCGAGCATGTGCAGCACGTACGACTGGTCCTTGGCGCCGTCGACCGCCTTCAGCAGGTGATGGGACCCGTCGGCGTCGGTGCGGATTCGGGCGTGGTGCCCCGTGACGAGCACGTCACAGCCCAGTTCGTCAGTTCGTTCGAGCAGTGCCTTGAAGCGCACTCGCCGGTTGCACTCGATACACGGGTTCGGGGTCTTGCCGGCGGCGTACGACGCCCCGAACCGATCGACCACCTCGGTGCGGAACTCATCGACATAGTCGAGCACGTAGTAGGGCACGTCGAGTTGCGCGGCGGCGCGACGTGCATCCTCGGCGTCGCCGACGGTGCAGCACCCGGCCACCGGCATCTCACCGCCCGGTCCTTCCCACTGCTTGAGCGTGACGCCGACGACGTCATAGCCGGCTTCGAGCATCAGCGCCGCAGCAACCGAGCTGTCCACTCCGCCCGACATCGCAACCAGGGCCCGGGTCATCGCAGGGCCTCCACAACGCCGGCGACCGCCTTCGCAGCAAGCTCGCCGTCGGTGACCGTTTGCCCCCAGCCGAATGAGAAGCGGACACACTCCCCGGCCGCTTCCGGAGTGAACCCCAAGGCCTCGAGCACGTGCGAGATCTCGATTGCACCCGACTGGCACGCCGAACCTGCCGCGGCTGCGACGCCGGCCTGGTCGAGCCGTATGAGGAGCGTCTCGTTGGCGATCCCGGGAATACGAACGTGGCTGTGTTGCACGAGGCGGTGGTCGAGATCTCCATTGACCTCGACGTCGGGTACGGCGCGCCTCAGCTCGTCCTCGAAGCGGTCACGGGCGCCGCCGACTTCGGAGCGGAAACGGGAACGCATCGCGACGGCTTCCTCCATGGCGGCCACCATGCCGACGATGCCGGCGACGTTGTGCGTCCCCGACCGACGGCCCAGCTCTTGCCCGCCGCCGTGGATGACCGGCTCGAGCGTGATGCCGTCACGCACGTACAGCAGGCCCACTCCCTTGGGGCCGCCGAACTTGTGGGCAGCGAGAGCGACGAGATCGGCACCGGTCGACTCGACCGTGATCGCCTCGGAGACGAACGCCTGCACGGCATCCGTGTGGACAAGGGCCCGATCGTTCTCCGCCCTCACCGCATCGGCGATCTCCCGAACCGGCTCGATCGTCCCGAGTTCGTTGTTGGCGGCCATGACCGAAACAACAGCGGTCTCCTGATCGGTCACCGCCGCAACCTGTGCTGGATCGACGCTGCCCTTGGAGTCGACACCGACGACCGTGACGGGGCAGCCCAGTGTGCGGAGAAACGTCGCGGTTTCGAGCACGGCTTCGTGTTCGATGGCCGTTGTCACCACCCCACCACGTCGGCCGTCGGCGAGTGCGGCTCCGGCAACGGCCAGGTTGTCGGCCTCCGTGCCACCGCCGGTGAACACGATCTCGAGTGGGCGCGACACCCCGAGCAGCGCGGCGGCTCGTTCCCTCGCCTCCTCCATTGCATTCTTCGCCCGCTGTGCCGCGGTGTGCACACCGGAAGGATTGGCGAACGTGTCCCCGAGGTACGGCTGCATCGCCTCCCGCGCGACCGCCCGTACCTCTGTCGTCGCTGCGTGATCGAGGTAGAACCGCATGGGAGGGAGTTTGGCAGGGCCGGGAGCCAAGCGAACCCCGCACACCAGCGTCCTGGCTAGCCTCGTCGCTATGCCGCAGCTCACGGTGACATGGAGGCATGGTGTCGCCGCTCTCACCGGCGCCGCCCTTGCGGCCTCTGGGCTCTTCCTTGGAGGAGGGTTCGAACGCGCTGCGGCGGAGACGCCCGCCGATGACCCTCAGGTCACGACGACAACGTCACCGCCTACCGTCCCCATCATTGCCGAAGGCGAGGCGCTGATCGGCAACACCGTTCTCGTTCCCCTCGAAGTCCGGACCTCCGGCAATGCGGTCGTACTCGACTACAGCCTGACCAGCCTCGGTGGAGCGGCCGTGACGGCGGCGCCGGAACGATTTGTGCTCGCAACGGCCGACGGCTCGCAGTACCCCGGATCGTTGTCCTCGCCCGAGGCCCGCTCGGTGCGGTTCGAGGGTGCCGCCGAGGAGGTGGTCACGGAAATCGTCGTCACCACGTGGCGGCAGCGGATGTACGAGGACTACGAGACCGAGCTCTCTCTCACCGAAGGCGCCGTCCTGACCGACGGGACCCGGATCCAGGTCGATCGAATCCTCGAGGAGACGGTCGGCGCGCTGCTCTACTTCAGCATCGACACGGGATTCAACCGCGGGTTCCAAGGGCGCGAGTTCACCGGACCGCTCATCGTGAGCGGAGGGATTGGCTGGCAGGACACCCTGGACGTCAGTACGACCGGCACGAGTACGTTCTTCCCATCGTTATCGGTCACCGAGGATCCTGTCCCGGACCCGGTTCCCTTGCGGGTGGTCGCTCGGCCCTGGGTCCCCCGCGATGAGATCATCGTGGTCTACCGAAGTGAGGGCACCCGATGACCGACCAGGAACGGTCCAAGGCCCTCGCCGAGCTTCTGGCAACGCCGCTCAGCGACGCCCCGGAGCCTCGCGAGAAAGACGACCCTCGCACGCCACGCCCCGCACCGTGGGGAATGATCGTGGCGTTGGTCATCGGGGCCGCCGTCGTGTTGATCGGGTTTGCCCTGGGCAGGTCCGATGAACCCGTCGACGACACTGCACCGGCGACCACGCTTGCTCCCCCGACCACGACGGCCGACCTCAGCGACACGTTCCCTCCGGGCTTCACGCCGGTCGACGACGCCGTGGCCGTCCGGGTGGAACGGATCGGCGAGTCCGGGGATGACTTGGCGGTGACGATGTCCTCTGCGGTGACGCGGCGCGTCGATGCGGAAGCGAGTACCCCGTTCACCGGAGGCCGATGGGCTGCGGTTCTACGTGATGGCTCGACGGTCGCCGCCCGCGGACAAGTCGTCGATCCGGCGACGCCCGGTGTCGTGACCGCACTGTTCGATCCGGCCGCTGTTGCGATCGAGGACCTGGTTGCGCTTCGCCTGTCGGAGCGTTGGTTCAATCAGGGAACGAACGCAACGCAGGAGCTGGAGCTGTCTGCACTGCCCTGGGCGATGCCGGAGCCGACGTTGCTCGACCTCGGCGATGGAAACCAGCTCATCGTCGAGTCCCTCGAGTTGAGCGAAACCGGCGGTGTCGCCGAGTGGTCGCTCGTGGGCGGAGCTGCGGCCGGTGTCGTGTCGCTCGAGATCGCCATCGAAGAAGGAAGCTTCGACGGCCAACCCAGAGTGATGATCCCCATCGACCGCATCGACCGCTTCTTCTTCGATCCTCAGACGGCAGCACCGGAGGGTCGGATCGAACTCTCGGGACCGACGGCGGCAGACGGAACGGCGATCGCCCGCGCATTTGCCTTCTGGTCGGTACGACTCACCGTCACCGCCCCGGCCGCGGCAGAGATACCGGTTCCGAGCTTCGAGTCCTAGCGGGATGTCCACCCCGCATCCGCAGCCACCGATCACCGTGTTCTGGAGACCCGGATGCATGTTCTGCTCGGCACTGCTCCATCGGCTCGAAGCGACCGATCTCATCTATCGGACGGTGAACATATGGGAAGACGACGCGGCGCGTGCCTTTGTTCGATCCGTCGCCAATGGGAACGAGACCGTGCCCACGGTGGTCGTCGGCGATCGGGCCTTGGTCAATCCGTCGCTCCGAACGATTCGGTCGGCGCTGTCCGAGTAGCGGGTCAGGACTCGCCGCTGTCGCCGTTCGCTTCGAGATCGGCGAGGAAGTCGAGCACGGCACGTTCGTAGCCGACCGGATCGACGTTCCACGGGTAGACGTGGTCGGCGCCCTCAATGCGCTGGTACTGCACCGACTCGAGCGCTGCTGCAAAGGCATCAGAGCTCTCGACCGGAACCGTGCCGTCCTCGATTCCGTGGAAGAGCAGGATCGGGAGGTCCGGATCGAACTCATCGGCCCGCTCGATCTGGTCGAGCGCATCCCAGTCGATGTCGAACCGGAGGGCTGCGATCCCCTTGGCGAGAGCGGTGACGACGCCGGGAATGCCGCGGTCTCGAGCTCCGGCATCGACCACCGCCTCGAGATCGAGCACCGGCGAGTCGAAGATCACGCCGCTGACACGATCCGTAAGGGTGAGACCCTCGCTGAACTCCGCCGACTCATGGAGGAACGCCGAGGTGATCGCTCCACCCATCGAGTACCCGTACAGGACGAAATCCTCGGCGCCCCGGAGATCGGCGAACTTCAGCGCGGCCTGCAGATCGCGCCACTCCGGGTAACCCCAGCCGTACCGACCCGTCTCGCTCGCGTGCGCCACCACGTCGTTGCGGTACGAGATCACGAGCACGGGGTACCCGGCATCGTTGAGCGCAGGCAGCATCCGCAGCGCCTGGCGGCGTTCGTCCAGACCTTTGCCGTGGATGATCACGACCCAGGTGTCACGATCGCCCTCCACGAGCCAGGCCGGAAGCACGCCGAGGTCGCCGGGGACTCGCGCTTCCTCGAATGCCGTGCCGTGGGCGGTCAGCGGATCCGCGACGTAGGCGTACTGGTCGAAGACGACCTCGTCACCGATCTCGAATGAACCCTCGAGGAGGCGAAATCCTCGCTCGACATCGTCCTGGCCCACTTCGATGACTTGGATGACCTGACCGTATCCGTCGGGGCCGACGAGCCCCCAAACTCCATCACGTTGCGAGAGCTCGGTCCGGTTGAGCACGATTCGACCCTGCCCGAGGCTGAGAACCTGGAGATCACGATCCGGCTCGAACGGACGGGGAGTCAGCACCTCGTCTCGAATCGCATTGGAGAAGACCCACGCAACGATGACGAACACCAGCGTCGCCAGCCCGACGATGCTGATCCCTCCCCACTTGACCCACGGGACCCACTGCTTCTTCTCCATCGTTGCGGGAGGCTACTGGACCCCGTGGCATCGTCGCCCAGTGATCTGGGCACGTGCAGGGATCACGCGTCAGCGAACCTCGCGGCGAGGCCTTTCAGGTTTCTTGCCCAGATCCACTTCAGGACAGGCCCGGCGAAGAACGCCGTGATGGGGCCGCCGAGGTACCAGGGGAACGTCAGCTGCTCGCGCCACGTGAATCGTGTGCGTTCCCCTTCTGCCGCGAGCGTGAAGGCACCTTCCCCGGTCACGAGGCCTTGGTGGCGGATCGCCATTCGATGCGGCGGATCCCACCCGGTGAACTCCATGATGTCCATCGTGCGAAGCGGACCGACCTTCGTGGCCACCTTCATGCGGGTCCCCACGCCACGCTGCTGCTCGCCGATGAACTCGATCGACTCGGCATCTGCCATCCATTCCGAATGCCGTTCCACCTGCTCAACGTCGGCCCACACCACCTCAGGTGGTGCAGGTATCAGTACGGAAACCTCAATAGTGCGAGCCATGGTCAGATCGTAGAACACCACCGTTCAACACTGAACCCGCACAACCTTGGACCACCGCACCACGACGCCGCTCGGTCCAGGCACCTCGGCCGGCCGAAGGCCTACCGCCCGACGAAGTCGGGTTTCTCCTTGTTGATGAACGCCAGGATGCCGGTCTTTGCGTCCTCAGTGCTGAAACACCCGTTGAACGCATCGCGCTCGGCCGCCATGGCCTCGTCGATCGGCCTGCCGTAACCCTCGCCCATCGCCTGCTTCACCGCGGCATATGCCTTCGTGGGACCCGTAGCGAACGCCGCAGCGTGCGTCATGGCCGCCTCGACCACAGCGTCGGCCGGATGCACCTGGTCGACGATGCCCAACGCCAAGGCTTCATCGGCCGGCACGTGGCGTCCGCTCATGTTGAGCTCCTTGGCCCTCTGGAACCCGATCAGGCGCTGCAGGCGCTGGGTCCCGCCCGCCCCCGGGATGATGCCGAGCAGGATCTCAGGCTGTCCGACCTTTGCATCGTCGGCCATGAACCGGAAGTCGGCGCCCATTGCCAATTCGAGGCCACCCCCGAGCGCGTACCCGGTGATCGCAGCGATCACCGGCTTCTCCAGCTGCTCGAGCCGACGCACGGTATCGGCGAGGCCGGACGCCATCGGCTCATTGGCCCCCTCGCTCTCGAAAGCATCGACGAACCGAGTGATGTCGGCGCCGGCTGCGAAGTGTTTGGTTCCGTGGATGACGACGGCCCGAACGGTGTCGTCGCTCGCCTGGTCGATGGCGGTGTCGATCGACGCGATCAGCTCGGCATTGAGAGCGTTGACCGGCGGACGATTCAGGGCGATGCGGGCGACGGCACCCTCGACGGTGTACTCGGCCAGACTCACAGTTCCTCCCGGGATTTCGACCCGGCCAGGCTACTGCGCCGTCACTCGGTCGAGAAGATGACGGGCGGCACTCCAGGGATCGAGACGCCGCTCGACCACATCGGCACGAACCGCCTCCCATCCGTCGTCGCCGAGTGCGTTACGGACACGGTCGCTCAGGTGAACCTCGAGCGCCGCGCGGACGTCGGCAACCGCCCGATCGGCACGCAACGCTGCCAAGGAACCCGAGGACTCCAGGTGGTTCCGATGTTCGGCGATGGCCGCAACCAGTTCGTCGGTACCTTCTCCCGTCGATGCCACCGTCGTGACGACGGGCGGCCACCAGTCACCGTGCCCGCCGAGCTCGAGCATCTGCTTGAGGTCCTTGAGCGTCTCGTTGGTGCCAGGTCGATCGGCCTTGTTGACGACGAACACGTCCCCAATCTCGAGGAGACCGGCTTTGGCTGCCTGGATGCTGTCTCCCCACCCCGGGTTGAGCACCACGAGCGTCGTATCGGCGGAAGCTGCGATCTCTACCTCGGCCTGTCCGACGCCGACGGTCTCGATCAGGATCTCGGGAAACCCGATGCCGTCGAGCAGGCTGACGACCCGGGGAGTCGCCGCGGCGATTCCCCCGAGGTGGCCGCGGCTCGCCATCGACCGGATGTAGACGCCGGGATCATCGATGTGGTCCTGCATCCGCACTCGATCACCGAGGATGGCGCCTCCCGTGAACGGGCTGGACGGGTCGACGGCGACGGTCGCAACCTCGGTCCCACCGGATCGCACATGGCCGATGAGCCGGTTGGTCAACGTCGACTTGCCCGCTCCCGGGGCTCCCGTGAGCCCAACCGTCCATGCCGTTCCCGTCTTCGGATAGACGGCCGCAAGCGCCTCGTCACCCTCCGGACGGCCGTCTTCCACGAGGGTGATCAAACGAGCGAGAGCTCGTCGGTCTCCCGAGCGGGCGCGAGGCAGCAAGAGGTCGGGGTCGGTGATCCGGGCCATCCGAGCAGAGGGTAGCCAGCCGACACGACGCATCGGCTCGCCTCCTTGCGTGTGACGAAGGCCCCTATTGTCGATCTTGAACGATCGTTTAATGTATTGAACATGCGTTCAAGTGACGATCGGACCACCGCCGCACGGATCCGCGATGCAGCGATCACGGAGTTCGCCGCCCGCGGCGTTGCCGGCACCAGTATCAGAACGATTGCCGCAACCGCCGGCGTGTCTCCCGGACTCGTGATCCACCACTTCGGTTCCAAGGAGGATCTGAGAGTGGCATGTGACGAGCACGTCGCCGGCATCATTCGCGACGTCAAGGGCGGAGCGATGGCGTCTGGCGGCGGTTTCGACGTCACCGCCGCCTTCCGTGCGGTGGGGGAAATCCCGGCCGCCAAGTACCTCGCTCGAACCCTGGTCGACGGATCACCACACGTCGCCGAACTGGTGGACGAGATCGTTCGTGATGCCGTCGGATACGTTGCGACCGGCGTCGAGACCGGCATGATCAAGCCGACCGAACACGAGTGGGGGCGGGCAGCCATCCTCACGATCTGGTCGTTGGGAGCCTTGGTGCTCCACGAGCACCTGGAACGATTGATCGGAGTCGACATCACCGCCGACTTCAGCCAGGACCCCACCGCAACCACCGCCTACATGGCACCTGCGCTCGAGATCTTCAGCCAAGGTGTCTTCACCGAGACCACGGTTCAACTGATGCGCGAGGCATTCGTCTCGCAACGAAGCGCCCAAGAGAAGGAATCCGTATGACCGACAACGCCGCCATCCACACCGAGGCCTTGACCAAGCACTATGGGGACGTCAAGGCACTCGTGGACCTCGATCTCGACATCCGACCCGGCGAGGTCTTCGGCTTCCTCGGCCCCAACGGTGCGGGCAAGACCACGATGATTCGCACGATTCTCGACGAGATCCGCCCGACCTCCGGTTCGGCGTCCATCCTCGGCATGGACACCCACCTCCAATCCGTCGAGATCCGGGAGCACATCGGCTACGTGCCGGGCGACCTCGCCATGTACCCGAACCTCACTGGACGAGACACCCTCACCTACTTCGCCAACCTGCGCGGCGGCGTCGACTGGAGCTTCGTCGACACCCTTGCCGAACGACTCGGCGCCGACCTCACCAAGAAGGTGGGTGACCTGTCGTCCGGGAATCGCCAGAAGGTCGGGCTGATCCAGGCGTTCATGAACCGGCCAAAGGTGCTGGTCATGGACGAGCCGAGCTCGGGTCTGGACCCTCTCGTCCAACGCGAGTTCCAGACCATGATGCGCGAGGTCGCAGCGGACGGCCGCACGGTGTTCCTCTCCAGCCACACATTGTCGGAGGTGCAACGGGTTGCGGATCGTGTCGGGATCATCCGCCAGGGTCATCTGATCGCCGTGGAGGGTGTGTCTGAGCTGCGCTCGAAGGCAATCCGGACGGTGAACCTCTTCTTCGACGAACCCGTCGACGGTGCGGTCTTCGGAGGGCTTCCCGGCGTGCGTGAGGTCAGCGTCGAGAACCACCATGTGACGCTGTCATTCGACGGGCAAATGGAGACCCTGCTCAAGGTCGTCACGGAGCAATACAGCCTCCTCGACATCACGACCCAGGAAGCGGACCTCGAGGAGATCTTCCTCACGTACTACGAGGAGGTACGCGCCTGATGTTGGCAACGGTTGTCACCAAGACATTCCTCGATCGATGGAAGGGCGTTGCGATCGGTGCGGTATCGCTCGCCGTGTTGTTCTTCTTCGGCATGGCCGTCTACCGCGACATCGACCTCTCCGTATACACCGACCTGCCGGAGGTGCTCCGAGCGGTCATGAACATCCCCGGCGATGCCGACGTCGGCGCCCTTGCGTACGGAGCCATCTACAGCACGTACGGGGCGCTGACACTTGCTTCGCTCGCCCTTTCGATGGGATCTGCGTCGATCGCCGGCGAGGAACGCCGGGGAACGATCGGGTTGCTCCTCGGCAACCCCAAGAGCCGCACGCATGTCCTCGTCTCCAAGGCGGTCAACATCCTGCTGCTCAGCGCAGTGGGCATCGGGATCCTGTGGCTGGCAGGCATCGTCGTGCCGGAGATGCTGAGCGTCGACGTGACCGGGATCGAGCTCGGCGCACTGATGGTGCACATGTTCGTCATCGCCGTCTTCCACGGCTTCCTGGCCATGGCGGTCGGGGCCTGGACCGGGAAGAACTCGTTGGCGTCGGGTGTCGCCGCAGCCGTGATGGTCATCTCCCTCTTCGCGGTGGGCTTGCTGCCGTTGATCGAGAGTCTCGAGAGCGGCGTCAAGGCCTTCCCCTGGTACTACTACGTCGGGAGCAACCCGCACATCAACGGGATCGACTGGGGTCATCTCTCCGTGCTCATCGTCGGAATCGGGCTGCTCGCCGCAATGTCCGTCGTCGGCGTCAATCGTCGTGACCTGCGCGGCCAGACGACGCGCGTGAGCCTGGTCGATCGTCTCCGAGCCAATCCCATGACACAGAAGGTGGTCGACCGACTCGCCGGATCCGCTCGGGTCTCGCGCATCTGGATCAAGACGGCATCGGAGAACCAGGGCATCCTCATCGTGGTGTCGTACGTGATGTTCCTGATGATGGGGCTGCTCATCGGCCCGATGTACACCTTCATCGACGAGACCCTCGTGAGGCTCACGGATGCGTTCCCCGAGGAGCTGATTGCGATGTTCGGGGGTGGGGACATGAGCACCCCCGAGGGCTTCTACCAGCTCGAGACCTTTGGCCTGATGACGCCGATCGCCTTCATGGTGGTGACGGTGAGCATCGGCGCTCGGGCGTTGGCCGGCGAGGAGGCCAACCGGACCATGGGGCTGCTGCTCGCCAATCCGATCAAACGCTCGACGGTGGTCCTCGAAAAGACGCTCGCCATGGTCGTGCAAGCGGCCATCGTGGCCGCGGCACTCTTCGCCGGCGTGGTGGGTGGTTCGATGATCGGCGGCCTCGGAATGAGCCCGGGCCGGATCGCCGCCGCGACGGCACTCGGCATGTTGCTCGGGCTCGTCTTCGGTGCACTGGCGCTGACTCTCAGCGCAGCCACCGGACGGACTCGAGTTGCGATCTTCGGTACCGTCGGTGTCGCCCTGGCGCTCTACGTGGCGAACGGGTTCCTGCCATTCGCCGAAGGCCTCGAGGGTCTCGCCGAGTTCACCCCGTTCCACTACTACCTGAGTAGCAACCCACTCATGAACGGCATGGATTGGGGTCATGCGGCCGTGCTGGCCACCGCCTTCGCCGTCCTCGTGGCCATCGCGGTGACGCTCTTCGACCGAAGGGATCTTCGGCAGTCAGCGTGAAGGACTCGAAGTGAGCGAAGCGAACGTACTGCATTGTGATCAGCGCAACCTTGGCTGACGCCGAGTTTGCGCAACGCGCAAATCTCGAACGCTTTGAGTCGACGCTTGCGTCGACTCAAAGCGCGATGACCCCTTCCACACCGGGAACACGGTCGCGCAGGATCCGTTCGATACCGGCGGTGAGGGTCATCGTCGACATGGGACAGCCGCCACAGGCACCAACGAGCTGGAGGGTGACGGTGCCCCCCTTGGTCCCCATGAGCACCAGGTCGCCGCCGTCGGCCTGAAGGGCCGGGCGGATGTACTCGAGGGTCTCCTCGAGGAGCGCCTCGTCGATACGACTGGGCTCATCGGGTCCGGCATCGACCGGATCCGTCGGCGAGGCGACTTCGATCATGGAGGTCTGGACCTGGGATTCGTCGCTCATGTTCCTGTGGCTTTGCCTCTGTCTACTTCGGTATTCGCACTACGAGTGTAGGAGTATTCACACCGCAACGTGGCCGCTTCCTTCGTCACCGGGGCAGGTTGCGTCCGAGCACTTCGAGGACGGCGGGCGGCAGATCGACTGGAACGAGGATCTCGATCCCTCGATTGGTCAAGGGGAAGGACCAGTCCCCCGCGGGCAGTACACCGGCCGGGACCCCTTCGATCAGCACGCGGAAGGGGCCGTCGGCGATGACCCGGGCGTTGGGCAGCTCGACCGCCAAACCGACCCGGACGATGTCGGGGACCACTCCCCCACCATCACGTGGAGTCAAGCCTCCGTAGTAGTGGCCCAGGATCTCGGCGTAATCGGCCCCAAGGTCGGCCATGGCCTTGGCCCCCCACTGGCTCATCCCGATACCGTGCCCCCATCCCTCGCCGGTCACCGTGACGGTGCCCAACTCGGGCAGGTCATCGCTGGGAAGGAACCGCTCGCCGGCGACGGTGATGTCGGGTCCGGGCTCGAAGGAGAGATCAAACGTGTAGGACATGACGGTTTGATGCCAGCGCCGCAGGCCGGGGCGCGGCGCCGGGTAGCTCCCGGGATAGAGGCGCGGGCCGTACACGTTCATGACCGCGCGGAACCGATCCACCGGAATCGCCGCGATGCCGTCCTCGCTTGCGACGAGGACGCGGGAACGCCCGGTTCCCTCCGGAGGAACATCGAGCGAGACCGCATCGATCGAACCGCCGACGTCGTACCCGCCCCGCCGCAGAATCCGACCGAAGACGTCCGTGGGAAACTCGACCGTCCACTCCTCGTATGGGGTGACACCTGCTTCCGGCGAGTCGACGGGCTGCAGATACGGCTTGGGATCACCGCCCCAGATGTCCTGGTTGGCGCGGGTGCGAGTGCCCGCACTCGATGAGTAGAGGGTCTGCGCCGGGCGTCCCTCGTGGATCAGGATCTCGCCACTCGTCGCCGCTACCGCTGCCAACCATCGATCCCCGTCATCGAGACCGGCGGCACCCGCTCCGACGTAGACCTGACAGAACTGCGTTGCGCAGATGTCGTATCCGTATCGGCGTTGGTCGCCGATACGGCCTCGAACGAACGTCCATGCCAGGTACGTCCGTGCCGCAACGGCCTGAGCGTTGAGGGTCTCCTCAGGCCAGCTGAACGGCACTTCACGGATTCCTCCGAGATATGCATCGAGTTCGACGGCTTCGACAACGGCGATGCCCTGGGGATAGGCCGTAAGCTCGATAGGCCCTTGATAGCGCCGGCTCCCGACCTGGAACGTCGTGCCCTCGAGCGCTTCGAGCGTCAACTGGTCCGCATCCAGCGTCGAGGCCGCAACGGGCGCGGCACCGGCGCCAATCAGGTTCACGAGCGCGACCATGACGATGCTGATGCCGCGTGCGAGTCCGCGTCGACGACGCATCGAAGCCGTCAGAGACGTTCGATCACCGCGCCGAGCGCGGCGAGCTTGGGAACGAAGCCGTCGTAGCCCCGATCGATGTGGTGCGCCTCGGTGACCAGGGTTTCGCCGTCCGCCCTGAGCCCTGCGAGCACGAGCGCAGCACCGGCGCGAATGTCACACCCGTCGACCTCGCAGCCGGACAGATGGTCGACACCGCGAATCACCACGTGCTGACCGTCGGCATGGATGTCGGCGCCCATGCGGTTGAGCTCCCCGATGTACCGGAACCGGGAGGCGTAGACGTTCTCGGTGATGATCGATGTACCCCCCGCCGTAGCGAGGAACGCAACCATCTGCGGGTGCATATCGGTGTGGAAACCCGGGTACGGCAGCGTGGCGAAGTCGATCGGGTCGGCCCGATCCGGTCCGCGAACCGTGAACGACGATTCGTCGACGGAGACCTCGCAGCCCGCCGCCGCCATCTTCCGCAGCTCCATCCTGAGGTGATCGGGTACGCAGTTTCGGATCGTGACCTCTCCCCCGCTGATGGCGCCGGCAAGCGCGTACGTGCCGGCCTCGAGGCGATCGGGAACGACGCGGTGCCGGGCGGCGGTGAGATGCGGCACCCCGTGGACGTGGATCGTCGACGTGCCGGCGCCTTCGATCTTTGCGCCCATCTCGCCGAGATACACCGCGAGGTCGGCGAGTTCTGGCTCGCGGGCCGCGTTGCCGATCACCGTGGTCCCTTGCGCCAGCACCGCCGCAAGGAGGAGGTTCTCGGTCGCCCCAACGCTCGGAAACTCGAGGAACACCTCCGTCCCGAAGAGCCCATCCGGAGCGCGGGCCTCGAGAACACCGTGGTTGAGTTCGAACTCTGCTCCCATGCCCCGAAGTCCCTCGAGATGCATGTCGATCGGGCGGGATCCGAAGTCGTCGCCGCCCGGTAGCGCAACACGAGCTTCGCCCAGCCGAGCGAGCAGCGCACCGAGAATCAGAATCGACGCCCGCATCTTCCTGACCAGCTCGAGGGGGGCTTCAGGGTTCAGCTCGTCCGGGACGGACACCGCCAACGTGGTCCCATCGCGCCGACAGGACGCTCCGACGTGGTCCAGCACCTGGCCCATGATGTCGACATCGAGGATGCCCGGGACGTTGTCGAGCTCGTGATCGCCCGGTGCCAGCAACGTCGCCACCATGTGCTTCAACGCGGCGTTCTTGGCCCCGAGCACCGCTACCTCGCCACGGAGGGCCCGGCCCCCAACGACTCGAATCGAATCCATGACCGAAAGTGTACGAGCAACAGCCATTTCTGCAGCGTCAACTGCGCGGGCCTGCGACTTGGGACCTGCGACCTGAGACCCCTCTACGGGACGACTACCACTGAATCGAGGAATGCCTCGGCGTGAGACTCCCACGACCGGTTGGGGGCCCGCATCTCGACGCCAATGGCGTCGGTGGTGGTGAGTGGGATGAGTCGAGCCCACATGCGACCGCTGCGGAACACCCCGAATGACTCGACCGAGCCGTCGGGCAGGATCGTCGACGTAGCGAGCTCGGCTTCACCTCCGTCCGCTGCCCGCCAGAAGGCCTCGACCACGCCGGACACCGTTTGGGGCCAGGTCCCCCCATTGGCAACGACCAAGCCCTCCATGTTGACCGGCCCGACCGTCGCAAGGAGTGTCTCTGGATCGTCCGGATGGCTGAGCGAAATGAAGGTGTCGCCACGGTCGACGAGGTTCCAGCCGGCCGGGTACTGGGCACAGAACGTCTCGGTGCACACCTGCTCCGATCCGGCCAGTGGTGGAGCCTCAGCCCCCGCTCCGCACGCAGAGAGAACGAGGGCGCCGACCGCAAGGAGGGTTCCGATTCGTTGCATCGTGCACGCAGCGTACCGGTGCCGGGAGAGCTGATCGGCGACGACGCACGGCTACGCTGCGTTCGAAGCAGATTGCCTTCACGCAGCACACCGATTCGGGAGGTCTCATGCGGGTTGCGCTCGGCGCCGACCACGCCGGATTCGAACTCAAGGAAACGGTCAAACAGTGGCTCGCAGACGACGGTCATGCGGTGATCGACCTGGGCACGGACTCCACCGAGTCGGTCGACTACCCGGATTACGCCGCTGCGGTCGGCCGTGCCGTCGTTTCCGGCCGGGCCGAACGAGGAATCGTGGTGTGTGGCTCAGGCGCCGGAGCGGCAATCGCCGCCAACAAGCTCGACGGCGTGCGTTGCGCCCAGGCGAACGACACCTACACCGCACACCAGGCGGTCGAACACGACGACGTGAACGTGATTGCGCTCGCCGCTCGCGTCATCGGCGAGGCCACGGCCGAGGAGGTGGTGGCCTCCTTCCTCGGAGCGTCGTTCATCCCAGCGGAACGATACGTTCGACGCCTGAACAAGGTGCTGGATCTCGAACGCACACGGTCCTGAGCGCATCCGTCGTGCAGCCCACGGGTCGTTAGGATTGTCCGGCCACGGTCGCCACACCGGCAGGAACCATGTCTGATCGATTCATCAACCGCGAGCTGAGCCTCCTCGACTTCCAGTCGCGCGTCCTGGCACTGGCAGAGAACCCGCGATTGCCGCTCCTCGAACGTGTGAAGTTCGTTGCGATCGTGTCACAGAACCTCGACGAGTTCTTCCAGGTTCGAGTTGCTGGATTGATCAATCAAGCGGCAACCAGTCGCAAGGCCGGCCCTGATGGCATGACGCCGACTCAGCAACTGACGGCCATCCGCGAAGCCGTCCTGGATCTGCACCACCGCACGGACCGGGCCTTTCTGGACGAACTCCTCCCCCAGCTGGCCGACGCGGGCGTTCGGCTCGCCGACTGGAACGAACTCGACAACGGGGATCGGGCCCACCTGAACCAGATCTTCGAGGATGAGCTCTTCCCGGTCCTGACCCCGTTGGCCGTCGACCCGTCGCACCCGTTCCCGTTCATCTCGAACCTGTCGTTGAACCTGGCCGTCATCCTGTCGTCGTCGACGTCCGGTGGCGTGCGCTTCGCCCGGGTGAAGGTCCCCCCGATCCTCGACCGCTTCATCACGCTCCCCGACGGGGAACGGATCGTTCCGCTCGAGCAGGTGATTCGTGCCAACCTCGGGCGCCTCTTCGGTGGAGAGGAGATCGTCGAGGATTACGTGTTCCGCGTGACGCGCAGCGCGGATTTCGCCGTTGAAGAGGAGGAGGCCGAGGACCTGCTCGAAGCCATGGAGTCCGTCCTGCGCTTCCGACAACGGGCTGCCGAGGCGGTGCGGCTCGAAGTCAGCCAGCGCATGACGCCCGAAGTCCTCGACCTCCTGCTGCGCGAACTGGGTTTGGACGAGAGTGCCGTGTACGTCCGCGAGACGACGCTCGATCTCGGCGGGCTCTGGCAGCTGTACGCACTCGACCGGCCAGAGCTCAAGGATCCTCCCTGGTCACCGACCACGCAGCCACGCCTGCAGAAACACGCAAACGATCCGGAGATCGACTTCTTCTCGCTCCTCGCCGAACGTGACCTCTTCGTTCACCACCCGTACGAGTCCTTTGGCACGTCGACGGGCGCGTTCCTCGCGCAGGCGGCTGGTGACCCCAACGTGTTGGCGATCAAGCAGACCCTGTACCGGACCTCGGTGCAGGAGGATCCGGCCATCGGTGGTGAGGAACAGGTCGTTCAATCGCTGATCGAAGCAGCAGACTCAGGCAAACAGGTGGTGGTCCTCGTCGAGCTCAAGGCACGATTCGATGAGGCCGCCAACATCAAGTGGGCCAAGATGCTGGAGAATGCCGGGGCTCACGTGGTGTACGGCGTGGCCGGGCTCAAGACTCACTCGAAGACGCTGTTGGTCGTGCGACGTGAGGCGGCCGGGATCCGCCGGTACGCGCACATCGGGACCGGCAACTACAACCCGAAGACAGCTCGCATCTACGAGGACGCCGGACTGTTCACAGCCGATCCGGACATCGGTGCCGATCTCTCGGAACTCTTCAACTCGCTGACCGGACACAGTCGCTCCGGTGAGTACCGCAAGTTGCTCGTCGCCCCGGCCGGCCTGCGGCCCGGGCTGATCGCGGGAATCGAAGGAGAGGCCGCCAAGGGTGGAGACGGCCGCATCTTGTTCAAGTGCAACCACATCGTCGACACGCAGATCATCGAGGCGTTGTATGCCGCGTCGGCGGCCGGATGCCGCGTTGACCTCATCGTGCGGGGTAATTGCAGCATTCGCGCCGGCGTACCCGGGTTGTCCGAGAACATCACGATCCGCTCGATCGTGGGCAAGTATCTGGAGCACTCTCGGTTCTATCGATTCGGCCATCCCATCGACGACGCCACGTACTACCTGGGATCCGCCGACCTCATGCAACGCAACCTCAGCGGCCGCGTCGAGGTTCTCACCCCGGTCGAGGATCCCCATCTCAAGGGTCGAATCGAAGAGATCCTCGTCACCCTGCAGTCCGACTCTGAACTGGCCTGGGAGATGATCGACGAGGGTCGAGCCTGGCGTCGGGCAGAGGCGACGACACCGGCAGTGAATGCGCACGAGGAGCTCGAACGACTGGCCCTCGAAAGAGCGGCGCATTGAGCCCTGCATCGATCGAACGTATCCCCAAGATCCGCGCCGGCGGCGGTGTCGTGATGCGAGACGGTCCCGATGGGGCCGAGTACCTGCTCGTCCATCGGCCCCGCTACGACGACTGGTCACTCCCGAAGGGCAAGCTCGACAAGAACGAGAGCTACCGAACCGGGGCGATGCGCGAGATCGAAGAGGAGACGCGGGTGACACCCCGAGCGATCACCAAGCTCGGCACCGTCGCCTACGACACCCGCAACCGGAACCACAAGGTCGTGCGCTATTGGCTCGCCGAGGCCGCCAAGATCCGCAAGTTCCGCAAGAACGCCGAGGTCGACGAAATCACCTGGCTGCCGGCGAAGAAGGCGCTGAAGCGCGTGACGTACTCGCGTGACCGGGAGGTGCTCGAGTGGGCCATCCGCCTGGTGGACAATCCGAAGGCCGCCCGCATCTTCCTCGTTCGCCACGCCGAAGCCGGAAAACGACGCCATTGGGCGGGCGACGACTTCAAGCGCCCGATCAGCAATCGCGGCCGGGTCCAAGTTGCTGCGCTCGACGACATCCTGACCCGCTGGCCGATCACCCGGGTGCTGACGAGCCCCTATGTGCGGTGCCGCCAGACGGCAACTCCGCTGGCATCGGCGCTCGCCACGAAATCGCGGGTCGAGCCGAGCCTCGAGGAGTACCAACCTCCCGAGCAGCTGGCCAACTTCATCCGAGGTCTGACCGGCGAGTCGGTCGTCATGGTGAGCCACGGTGACGTGATCTCCGGCTACATCGGCATGATCGCCGCCGAGGGGGCCAAGCTCAATGGACCCATGCGTTGGGGCAAAGGCTCCGTATGGGTCCTCGACGCGTCAAAGGGCCGGGTCAGGCGGGGCCGCTACTGGCCGGCTCCCCTCTAGGGGTCGCCAGGGGCAGTCGAACCGCGCACCGTTGGCGTCGCGAGCAACGTCTCAAGTCTCAAGTCTCAAGTCTCACGTCGGACATCGCGCATTGCGAACGCCTGAGACCTGGGACCTGAGACCTGGGACTTGAGACTCGAAACACGTTGCCGGCGCTAACCGAACGAACCGGCCACTCGCCGTGTGATCCACCCCGCTACGACGTCGACGATGGTGGCGAGTACTACCTCGTTGGTGGTGCCGCTGCGTTTGGGCACCCGGAAGGAATGGTCGCCGTGTGCAACCACGTGCACATCGGCGGCGCGGAGCGTTTCGGCGAGTGGGACGATGAGCGCCGGTGGACTGAGTCGGTCCCTGGTTCCAGCAACGAAGAGCTGCGGTACCTCGATGCGGTGGAGGTGGTCGACCGAACGTGCCTCACGCGAGCCCATCGGAACCAGCGGGTATCCGAGGTACACGAGCCCGGCGGCTGCCCAACCCTCGTCGCCGACGAGGTGCGACCCGACGCGTCCACCCATCGACTTGCCGACGAGCACCGACGCGTCGACGTACCGGTCCATACGCTCGGCGGCGGCACGATGTACCTCGAGCAATCGGGGTAGTCGATCGGGGCTCTTGCGGCCCGCCTCGCTGTAGGCGTAATTGAACGTGAGCGTCACCAGTCCGGCGCGAGCGAGACCCTCGCGGACGCTCACCATGAACTCGTGGTCTTGGGGCAGCCCCGCACCGTGGGCAAGTACGACACCGACGGGACTGGGATCCCGCGGCATCGCAAGCCGTCCGGTCACTGCCGTCGCAGCGTCGACGCGGATCTTGAGGGTTCGTGCCATGGTTCCACCGTAGACCACCGAGTGCCCGAGGACGGGCCAGCGATTGAACGCAGGCATCGCCGTGCCTACCGTTGACCGTCATGGAAGTGACGGTCTACCCGACTCCGGATGACGTCGCCGCCGCCGTTGCCGACGTGATCGCCGCCGAAGTGGTCGCGGGCGCTGCAGCCATCGGCCTGGCGGGCGGCAGCACGCCGACGGCCGCCTATCGCCTGCTGCCTGAGCGCGACCTCGACTGGTCCGGCGTCACGCTCTGGCTCGGCGACGAGCGCTGGGTCCCGGTCGACCATCCCGACTCGAATACCGGGATGGCCAAAGCCACGTTCGCCGACGCCGTCGGCGCAACGATCATCCTCCCGCAGACTGATCTCGACCATCCGGCCGCAGGGGCAGCCGCCTACGAAGCCGAGCTCCTCGAGGCGCTGGACGGCAATCCTCCAGGACTCGTGCTGCTCGGGATGGGGGACGACGGGCACACGGCGTCACTCTTCCCCGGAACGGATGCTCTGGAACTCACTCGGACCGGGTACGTCGCCAACTGGGTACCCGAACACGACACGTGGCGACTCACGGCAACGATGTCGCTGCTGTGGTCGGCGCAGCACCTCGTCTTCGTCGTCACCGGCGAATCGAAGGCCACGATGCTGGCCAAGATCCTGGAGCGCCACCGGGAGTTGCCTGCGCAGCGGGTGGCAGCCGGGGCAACCCGAGTCACCTGGCTCCTCGACGAGGCGGCAGCTTCAGAACTCACGTCGGTGCCTCGCTGAGCCGTCAGGACTCCGGTACCGCTGTGGTCGTGGGCGTCGTCGGTGGCGATGGCGGCAATTCACCGACAACGCCGCTGCGGACGATCCCGAGAAACAAGTCGACAACCGGGTCGTCAGCGGCTTCGAGATCGTCGGTCGCGGCAACGATGTCGGCATTGAGCTCGGCCGCATCGCAACCGAGGCGAGAAGCACGAAGATCGAGGTCGGTTCCGAGCTGAATGAGTGCGGCGACGTCGGCCGGCGGTTCTGCGTCGCCGGTCAAGACGTCGAGAGAAAGCCCGTCGAGCGCCAGCACCATTCGCCTGACATACGTCTCTCCGACCGGGACCAGGCCGTCGCACGTTTCGACCTTCACGGGCTCCGGGAGTGGACCGGACGTCGGATCAGAGGTGCATGCTGCGAACACGAGCGCGATGACGCACAGACCGATGAGGAAGATCCGCCCTGACGCCACCATGGGTCACTCAGCGAAGAACGCATCGTCGAGAATCAGATCGACGATGATCTGCCCGACTTCGGTTTGGGCCTCAAGCGACTCAGCCCGCACCTCGAGGAGCTCGCGCATCTGCTCTTCCGAACAGCCCTCGGCGTCGGCCTTCGCATCGAGTTCATCAGCTTGCTCCTCGATGTCGGCGATGAAGTTGGGGTCGGCGGCCGCTTCCATGAGCTCATCGGGCGACAGTCCCTCGATCTCATCAATGAAGGACTGCAGCAGCTCGATGCCTTCGTCAGCAATTGGCTCACAATTGGCGCCCGTGCCACCGCACCCGGCCAGGACGGCCCCGACAAGGCCGACGGCGATCAGGACCCTACGCATCGCACCGCTCCCATCACGTTCGAACGGGCGACAGCGTACCCGCGCCCGTGGATTGCGCTGCGTTTCACTCGTCGTCGTGCCAGTCGTCGACGATTCCAACGACGACCGCACGAATGGGCCCGGTGTCGATGTCGAACAGCTGCCGTGCGGAGTTCCCCTCGTCGAGCACCAGCACGGTCTCCCCCACGCCGGCGTCGACGAGGTCGACGGCAATGGTGTAGCCGCTGCTGCCGGCCCGGTCGCCGGCTCCGGTTGCGATGTCACAGATCAGCAGACGCTGGTGATCGAAGAAGGGATGGTTGATCGTCGAGACCACGGTTCCGACGACGGTGGCGACCTTCATCGCTCACCCCCACGCTCGACCGGAAGGTGCACATCGTCGACGATCCCGCAGATCGCATGATCGACCGGAACGAATCGCGGCTCCAACGCCTCCGCCGCTTCGCGAGACGACACGAAGTAGACCAGCTCACCAGGACCCGCCATGTGCACGGCATCGGCTGCAACGAGGGGATCTCCTTTGGGTCGCTGGTGCTTGTCGAGCGGCTGCACGATCAGGAACCGCACCCCTTCGAGACCGGCCGCCTTCTCGGTGGCGACGACAGTGCCGATGACGCGACCGAGTTGCATCTACGCCTCCCGCTCGGCGTCGCGTTCGCCTACGCGGTGCATGAAGTGCAGATCCCGGCGCAGATTCTCCGCCATCTCCGGGTGGAGCTGGGCAATGATCCTCGTGATCACACCCGGAGTGGACTCGACTCGCTCGGAAGCTGTTTCGATGGCCGCCTCCACTTCGGCAACATCCCCGCTGAACAGGGCGTAGCCCTTGCCCCCGAGCCCATCGGCGAGGCGGACTGCGTCGAGCGTCACCCGAGCCGCCTTGATCCCGGCGTCGGCGGCGTCGATCACTGCGGCAACGGCCGGGGTCTCGATGATCCCCAGGGCGAGGTCGCCGACCGGTGCGGCCAACTCGCCGCTGGTGATCGCAGTCGTCACATCGGGATGGACGTCGGGCAGGAACACCGAGTCGAGCACGTGCCCTCGACCGTGATCGAGACCGGCGTCCAAGCCTTCCTCGACGCTCGCGGTGTCGCCACTCACCAGCACGAGATACTTGCCGGGGTGGACGGTTCCGGCGTAGATGGAGCCGAGCGGCGAGGCCTTGACCATTGCGTCACCGGCAACGATGCCCGCAGCGATCGAGTCGAACTCGATCAGCGCCAAGGCGGGATCCCGCAACTCAGACAATGCGCAGCGCTCCGACCACCGTCACCCGGCGAACCCGCGAGAAGTGCCGCGGCCGGCTCAAGCCCTCTCCCGTCGGCGAGGCGATCGAGAACGACGTGAACCCTTCGCCACCGTGGCCGAGACCGGAGAAGTTCGGCCCGTTCGCAACGAAGATGCTGCAGTTCATCGCCCGCGCCATGCGGGTGATCGTCTCGACATTCGTCGAGTGGATGCTGGCCGTGTGCCGAAAGCCATGCTCGGAGCGCACGGCGAGATCGATGGCCGCATCGACGTTGCTCACCCGGACGACGGGCATCACCGGCATCATCTGCTCGGTCCAGACGAGGTTGTGCTCGACGGGCACCTCGGCGAGGACGAGACGCGTCTCGACCGGATCGACCATCACACCGATCTCGCTGAGGATCCTGGCGGCGTCCTTGCCGACCCAGGCCGGGTTGATCATGCCGGGCTTGTTCGGCGGACCCATCTCCTTGAAGATCACCCGCTCGAGGCGCTTCAGTTCGTGCTCCTTGAGCCGGTACGCACCGTTGGCCGCCATGGACGCAACGAGGCGATCCGCCACGGAGTCCACGACGATGGTGGTCTTCTCATCGGTGCAGATGACGTTGTTGTCGAACGACGCACCGCGGACGATGTCTCGGCCCGCCTGGTCGATGTCGGCGGTCTGATCGACGACGGCCGGTGGATTGCCCGGTCCGGCGGTGATCGCCTTCTTGGGTGTCTTGAGCGCCTCTTTGACGACTCCCGGACCGCCAGTCACGAGCAGGACGCGGATGTCCTCGTGGAGCATCAGCTCCTTCGCCGAGTCGAGTGTCGGGTTCGGTACCGCCGTGATCAGGTCGGGAGGACCACCGGCCGCAACGATGGCGCGGTTCAGTACCTGGATGTTCTCGACGGAGGTTGCCCGTGCCGATGGATGGACGTTGAAGGTGACGGCGTTGCCGGCCGAGATCATTGCGATCGAGTTGTTGATGATCGTCGACGTCGGATTGGTCGTCGGTGTGATCGAGCCAATCACGCCGTAGGGGGCGTACTCCGTGACCATCATGCCGCGATCACCGGTCACCACCTCCGGCTCCAAGTCCTCGGGGCCCGGTGTGTTCATGGTGACGAGCCGGTTCTTCACGACCTTGTCCTCGGCGCGACCGATCCCGGTTTCCTCGCGAGCGAGATAGGCGAGGCGTTCCCCTTCGCGGAGCATGGCGCTCCGCATCGCCTCCACGATGACCTTGCGCCCGTCGAGGCCCATCTCCCGAAACGTGAGAAATGCTCGGCCGGCGGCGGCGACCGCCCCGTCGATCGTGGCGTGGATCCCATCGCCGAGCTGCGACTGGAACTCCTCGAGCGACGCGCCGGCCTGCAACGCAGCCCCCTGGCGGGTCGAGTGTTCGGCTGCGGCGACCCGCCCCTTCACTCGCTCGATGATCGCCTGGATCTCACGTTCGTTCAGCATCGCGCGGACTCCGGCTCAGTGGTCACTTCCGGAACCTGGTCTCGCCGTCGACGTCCCACTCGTCCACAATCGCCATGACGACGGCGTCGCACGGTCGGTTGTTCGTGAGCTCGGTCTGCCTCGCCGACGAGCCCGACGCGTACATCACGACCTCACCAACGCCGGCACCGACGGCGTCGACCGCGACGACGTACCCAGCCGTGTCTTCGTTGTCGATATCGACCTGCCGAAGGACGAGGAACTTCATCCCCTCCATCTTCGGATCCTTGCGCGTCGCCACGAGCGTGCCCGTCACGCGTCCCAACTGCATGGCGCCTCCCGTCTCGAATCGATTCCCTCACATCGCATCCTGCGGATGAGGTCAGCCGATCTCCTCGCGGGCAGCCTCTTCGCGTCCCAACGGGAGCACGAGATCGATGTTGAGATGCGGGCGTGCGATGACGTGCGTTGCGATGACTTCGCCGACCTTCTCGGCTCCGCGTACGCCGGCATCGACCGCGGCCTTCACCGCAGCAACGTCGCCACGGACGACGGCAGTGACATAGCCCCCGCCGGTCTTCTCGTAACTCACGAGTTCGACCTTGGCGGCTTTCACCATTGCGTCCGATGCCTCGACCGTGGCGGCAAAACTCCGGCACTCGATCATTCCAAGCGCTTCAGCCATTGAAGCTGCTCCTTTCTCCGGTCTCTCAATCGTTGTAGGTGAACTGTGCTGGTTGCTGACGGCTACTTGGTGACGGTCCTACCGTCGATCCCTTCGAGGGCGGCGACCGCCGCCTGCCAGCCGACATCGATGTCGCGCTCCTCGCCGCCGAGGTACACGCGGCCCATCGATCCGAAGCTGCGGACCTCGAGGACATTGATCTCTGCAGCTTTCTCCGCCTCGTTGGCGGCCAGGGAGGCATAGGCGGCCGGCTCACACTCGAGGACGTAGAGCGTTTGCCCGGGGATGATCATCTGTCCGTGACGAGTCCGGTTGATCAGCTGAGCGTGGTGGTCGTCGAGCCGGCGGATGATCTGACTGGAGAGGATGCGCGGCTTGATCCGATCGTGCTCCGTCTTCTCGATGGCGTCGAGGATCGCAGACCCTGCGGCTCGGGTCTCGGCTTGCTCGGGTGAGTGGATCTCGAGGACGCCGTAGTAGCGCTCGATGATCTGCATACCGGGCCACACCTTGGTCGCCTTCAACGCGATGTCGGTGAGCCGGTTGATCTCGATTCCAGGGGCGACTTCAACCCACAACGATGCATCCCCGGCCAATGGGAGGAAGCCCTGCGCAACCGTTCCGAGGAATGCCGCGTACTGCGGTTGCAAGCTGTCCAGGAACGCGTAGGACCGTAGGTCAATACCGCTCGTCACTCGTGTCTCCTCCCGTGCCACTCACGATCTGGATCCCGGCGGATGCGCCGATTCTCGTCGCCCCCGCAGCAATCATGTCTTCTGCGTCCTCGGTGGTGCGAACTCCGCCCGACGCCTTGACTCCCATATCCGGCCCGACGGTCTCCCGCATGAGCGCGACGTCGTACACCGTCGCCCCTCCCCCGGCGAAGCCCGTCGACGTCTTCACGAAGTCCGCCTTGGCCCGCTTGGCCAACGCCGACGCCATGACCTTCTCCTCGTCGGTCAGCAGGGAGGTTTCGAGAATCACCTTGCACAGGGCCCCGACCTCGTGGGCTGCATCGACGACCTTCATGATGTCGTCACCGACCATGTCGTGGGCACCGGACTTCAACGCGCCGATGTTGATCACCATGTCGATCTCACGCGCCCCGTCGCGCAGCGCCCGACGCGCCTCCATCGCCTTGATCTCCGGCGGCGTCGCTCCGAACGGGAACCCAATGACCGTGCACGTGACGACATCGGTGCCCTTCAGCCGGGTGGCCGCTCGTTTGACCCAGGTCGGGTTGATGCAGACCGAAGCGAACCGGAACTCTCGAGCCTCGTCGCAGAGGCGGTCGATGTCATCGGCGGTCGCATCGGGCTTGAGCAAGGTGTGGTCGATGTACCGCGCCAGGTCCATCGGGATGTCCGCTGCATCACCGTGGAAGCTGACGCGATCCGCCCCGTTGGCAACCACCTTCCGAACCTGTTCGGGCGACGCACAGAAGTCGTAACCGGCGGCGAGCGCCGTCAGGACCTCTCTCGTCACTGCCTCGATGAGTTCTGCTCGATCCATGTCCTTCAGCTCCGCGCCAGGTAGCGCCGTTCGACATCGGTGATCTTCTCGACGCGTCGTGCATGGCGGTCACCGCCCCACTCGACGGCCAGCCACTCCTGCACGATCTGCCACGCTAGACCGTCGCCCACCAATCCCGCTCCAAGGGTCAGCACATTCGCATGGTTGTGCTCTCGACTGTTGCGTGCGGTGGAAAGGTCGTAGCAGAGCGCAGCTCGCACGCCGGGAACCTTGTTGGCCACCATCGCTGAGCCGATCCCGGCGCCGTCGACAATGACACCCCAACGGGCCTCGCCGTTCGCCACCTTGTGTGCCACTGCATGGGCGTAGTCGGGATAGTCGACCGCTTCTGTGGAGTCGGTTCCACAGTCGATCACCTCGTGGCCGGCCTCACGGAGGCGAAACACGAGCCGCTCCTTGAGCGGGAACCCTCCGTGGTCGGCGCCGACGGCGATCGATTGGTCGGCAGCGGGATGCTCCGGTGCCGGCTCGACACCCGGAGTGTCGGCGGCCGGAACCGCCGCGGCCGGCTCCGCATCCTCGAGGACGGTGTCGACGATCCTGGCGACCAAGGCGCGCACCTCCTCTTCGGAGGGGAGATGCGGCGTTGGCGGTGACGGAGGCATGGGGGTCCGGTCGATGGCTCGGTGTCCGCTCATCCTAGGGACCGCGGACGTGGCCACACCCGTATCATGGGCGCATGGCGAAGCCCGATCCGCTGATCCGCTGGGAGACCGAGGCACTGCGCGAGTCGGCGGCACGCCGTCGCCGGGCGACTGCGGACAATCCGGCCAATCCTTCGCTCCACAAGAAGGCTGCCTGGGTCACATTGCGCGAGGCTCACTTCGAGACCGGCCTGCCGATCGAGACGCTACGCAAATGGGCACGGCGACGCCATGTCCCATCGGACCTGCGCAAGACGGAGTTCGGCGAACGCCGATTCGTCGACCTCGCAGCCGTCGAAGATCGGGCGCGGCGGCTCGGCCGTTCGATCAGCCCGGTACCGCCTGCTCAGCGCGAGACCCCGGCACCGAAACCACCCCCGGCACCGAAACCGGATTCCCCCGAGGTTGCACCGACGCCAACCATCGTCGATCTACGGGATCAGGTGCCTCCGCCGAGCGACGACGGCGAACCGGCGACCGAAACGGTGGTCGCTACGGGAGCCGAGTTCGAAGCCGTGGAGACTGATCATCCTGAACTCGACGAGCAGCCGGCGGATCGATCCGATCTGGACGACGCCGACACACCGACACCGGCCGCTTCGGCTGCGGACGAGGACGCACCACCCGGGACCATGATCGTCCCGATTGCCGCCTGGGACCGCATGCTCATGCAACTCGGCAACCTCCACCAAGCCGGCCAGCAGCTTGCCGACGCCCGCGAACGCGCCGCCAAAGCCGAGACCGAAGCCAAGTTCCTCAGGGAACGCCTCGCCGAGCTCCGCGCCGACCTGGCACCCGTCGAGTCGCCGCCGCCGCAGCCCGCCGAACCGACAACCCCGTCCAGCGAAGACGAGCCCCCCGAGAAGCTCTGGCGGTACGTATGGCGAGGCTGGCGAGCCCGCCGCCGATAGCATTGCCTCGCGTCTCAGACCCGGCGTCCCGAGACTGCAATCCCGTCCTGACCCGAACCTGTGCTCTTGGCCGGCCTTTGCGCCGGCCATGTGGGACGCAGCGACATGCGCGGTGCGTCCCACAATGAGGGCGGCCGGGAGGACGCACCGATACGAGGAGGCCCATCGGGCCGACGAGCAACTCGGGCCGAGCCTGCTCGGCCCGAAATCACTCCTCCGGTGGCGGGAACGGTGTTCGGAAGGTGAACGCTTCTTGTGTCGGCCCCTGTTCGATGAGGAGATCGAACCGAGCCTTGGCCTCAGCAAGCGTCGGGAGGCGGTCCCGTTCGATCCACCACAGGACGGTCGTCGGACCGGGCGTTGGCTCAAACCACTCGCGGCGTCGTTGGAGCGGCCCGAGGTGGTCACCCCTGTAGGTGAACGCATGGAGCGCCTCGATCGACTCCCAGACGGAGAGATTGACCAACAGGTGCTCGTCCTCGAAGGCGCGGATCGTCGTGGCATTGCCCTCTTCCGTCTGGAGTCGCCAGACGAAGCCAGGACTGTGGTCGGCGGCAGCGTTCACCGGCTCGAGGAGCTGCACGAAGTCCGACATCGACGGGTGATCGAGCGGTGCCACGGTTCGGGCGATGTTCAGCTGGGCGAGCTGCCATTCGGACATGGCGAGAAGATACCGATTCGAGCGAACCTGGGCGAAACCGGGTAGCTCGGTTCGTCCGGCGGAAGAGGCAGGTCTCGGGCCCATCTACCATCGTCACCATGCAGCTTCGGATCTGGTCGGCCATCGTGGTCGCGGCACTCGCCTGGGGAACCACCGGAGTTGCCACCAGGGCGGCACTCAACGACGGCGTGCCGCCGATCGCCATGGTGGCGATCCGAGCCGTCATCGCCGCAGTCCTGCTCTACGCGGTCCTTCGCATCCGTAAGACTCCGATCAGCCGCGACCGCGACTCGCTGCGACTCGGATTCGTTGCCGGCGTATTCCAGCTCTCACTCCCGTTCCTGCTCTTCACGTTGGCCTACCAGTACGCCTCGGCAGGGTTCGTCGGCATGCTGGTTGCGCTGATTCCGCTCGGGACCGCCGCTGTGGCGCACGTGATGCTCCCCGACGAGAAGCTGCACGCCGCCAAGGTCATCGGGCTGCTCGTCGCGTTCTTCGGCGTTGTCTTCCTGCTCGCCAGCGGTGACAGCGGCCTGGCCGAGGGCGGCGAACCATTCCTGGCGGCGATGCTGTCGCTGGGCGCGGTTGCGTCGATCGCCTACTCGAGCGTCTACGCCAAACGTCACGCAGAGACCTTCGACCCCATCGAACTGACCTGGATGCAGTTCATGGTCGGCATCGTCGTCGTCGGAGGCGCCATGCTGATCGCTGAGGGGTGGCCCTCCGCCATCAGCACGTGGGGATGGCTGTTGATCCTGTACCTCACGATCCTCGGGAGTGTGCTGCCGTTCCTCCTGTTCTACTGGCTGCTCACCCACGTGACATCGACGAAGGCGTCGCTCGTCGGCTATGTGGTGCCGTTGGTCGCGCTCATCGCCGGGGTCGTGCTGATCGACGAGCAGATCCAGGCAGGGATCATCGGCGGCGGTCTGTTGATCCTCGTTGGCGTCGTCCTGACCGATCGGTCTGAACGCCGCAGACCGGCACCGTCCCCGATCTACGGCGAGTGACCTCCGGCCCCGTATCGCGTGTACGTCCGTAGACTCTGTCACGTGGAATCAAGCCAGGAACCGTTCTCTGACGACCGGCGGGGCATCTCCGATGCAGCACGCAAGGTGATCGTCGGCAGCGTCGGCGGCACCGTCACTGCCGCCGGACTCGTGATGCTGGTGACGCCGGGTCCGGGCATTCTCGTTTCCCTGGCAGGTCTCGGCATCTTGGCGCGCGAGTTCCCCGGCGCTGAACGACAGATACAGCGTCTGCGGCGGGCCATCGGTCGCAACGCCGAGGACGACCGTTAACCTCGCGCCGATGTCCGACCCGATCATTGCCACCACCGGTCTTGGACACGCGTATGGATCCGTCGTTGCGTTGCACGGAGTCGACCTCGAGGTGCCGGCAGGTCGGATCGGTCTCGTCGGTGCCAATGGGGCCGGGAAAACCACGTTCATCAAGATCCTGCTCGGGATCCTCGACCCCACGGTCGGTGATGCCAGCGTATTCGGCGACGACGTCCGGACATCTGCGATCGGCATTCGATCCAGGGTCGGGTACATGCCCGAGGGCTCCTGCCTCCCGCTCTCGCAGACTGCTGCGGACTTCGTGGTCTATGCAGCGGAGTTGGCAGGTATTCCGGCCAAGGCCGCCCGTCAGCGAGGCTCCGACGTGCTCACGCTCGTTGGCCTCCATGAGGAACGGTTCCGGTATCTCGGTGACTTCTCGACCGGCATGAAGCAGCGGGCGAAACTCGCCCAGGCCATCGTGCACGACCCCGATCTCGTGTTCCTCGACGAGCCAACGGCTGGGCTCGACCCTGAGGGACGCGAGGAGATGCTCGACCTGATCGCTCGACTCGGCAGCTTCGGGATCAACGTGCTGGTGTCATCACACGTGCTCACGGACATCGAACGCACCTGCGACTGGGTCGTCATGCTCGACGGGGGAAAGGTCCTGCGCAACGGCCCGATGACCGGTCTCGTCGAGACCGACACCGTCCAGGTGGACGTCATCGGCGACCCCGATGCGATCGCCGCCGATCTCAGCGCTCGCGGCGCCACCGTGTCGGTGGACGGGACGACACTGCTGGTCCAGGCATCAGATCAGGATCCATTCGATCTCGTGATGGCGGCTCTCGCCGATACCGGTGCCGGCATGCGGTCGCTCGGCGCTCGGTCGACGAGCCTCGAGGATCTCTTCCTCGCCGGGGCCGAGGGAGGTGGCGAATGACCGACCGTGGCGCCGTCTTCGATCTCGGCTACAAGCCGCACGACGGCGAGCGTCTCGGCACCCCCGGAGCGTTTCGAGCCACCGTCAAGGACGGGCTCCGTCGGGTCCTCGGTCTTCGCCGCAAGGCGCGCAAGAAGATCCTGCCGTTCTTCCTGCTCGGCGTCGCACTACTTCCGGCCGTCGTGTTCGTGGGACTCGCCTTCTTCCTCGGTGAGTTCAGCCCCGACGTCGAGTCGCCCTTTGGGGGCTACGAGCAATACCTCGGCCTCGCCGGCACGGTGTTGTTGATCTTCTCCGGCCTCGCGGCCCCAGAACTGCTCGTACCGGACCGGGTGGAGGGGGTGCTGTCGGTCTACAGCTCCCGGCCCTTGCGTGCTCGCGACTACATCGGCGCCCGCGCCACCGCGTTGCTCGGCGTCGTCGCTGCCTTCCTCGTCATCCCCAACCTGCTCATGTGGATCGGCTTCGCCGCACTCGGCGAAGGCGCCTTCCCGACAGAAGCAATCGACGGGTTCGGCGACTTCGCCCGATCCCTTGCAGCGTCGGTCGTGTACGTACTCGGCTACGGCGTTCCCGCCATGCTGCCGGCGATCTACACGAAGCGAACTGCGCCCGCATCTGGGGCGTACCTCGCCATCATGTTCTTCTCGGTGCCGATCGCGTCCGCACTCGTCGAGTCCGGCTTCTCCGCCAGCCGCTGGGGCGCGCTGCTGGCGCTGCTGCAGCACCCCCACGTGGTCCGAGACTGGATCTTCGGCAGCTTCAACAGTGACCTGCCGACCGTCTCCCAATTCGAGCCGTGGGTGTCGCTCGCGGTGATCCTCGTGGTGGCGGGATTGACCGTCATCCTCGGCATGCGCAGATACCGGAGAGAGATGTGACCGAGCACCGATCCTCCGACCCGGCCCATGTGCACGATGCCACCGTCGTGGTCGAACGCGTCTCGAAGTGGTTCGGCCACAAGGTTGCGGTGTCCGACGTGTCGTGCTCGTTCGGTCCGGGCGTCACCGGGCTGCTCGGCCCCAACGGAGCCGGCAAGACCACGATGCTCCGCATGCTCACCGGACTGATCCTCCCTTCGGAGGGATCGGTCACCGTGCTCGGCAGCGCACCGCGCGACGACGTCGCCGTGTACTCGAAGGTGGGTCTCGTTCCAGAAGAAGACGCGGTCTACGGGTTTCTGACTGCAACGGAGTACGTGCGGTACGCCGCCCAACTCGCCGGGGTCGCCGATCCCGCTACGTCCGCCCGACAGGCACTGCAGCGGGTCGACCTGCTGGACGAAGCGGATCGCCCCCTTGCCGGTTACAGCAAGGGTATGCGCCAGCGAGCCAAGGTCGCTGCCGCGCTGATCGACGAACCTCAGATCCTCGTACTCGACGAGCCGTTGAACGGCACCGATCCAGTACAGCGGGCTCACCTGATCAACATCTTCCAGGACCTCGGGCGCGCCGGCCACACCGTGATCGTGTCGTCCCATGTGCTCGAAGAGGTGGAGCGGATGACCAACCGCGTCATCGCAATGGTCGACGGCAAGCTCGCCGCCGCCGGAAACGTTGCTGCGATTCGAAGTGCGATGACCGACATCCCATATCGGGTACGCGTCGACTCGTCCGATCCCCGTGCGCTTGCTGCGGCGCTCGTGACCGACGAAGCGATCAACGGTGTGGAGTTCGAGGATGGACTCCTCCGCATCGAAACGGGCGACCTGCGAACGCTCGGGACAAAACTCCCGGTACTGTCCCGCGAGCTCGGAGTGCGCATCACCGGATTCCGTCCCGAGGACGAGTCCCTCGAGAGCGTCTTCCGCTACCTGGTGCGTGGCCGATGACCGCTGTGCTCGCAATCGCTCGGAACACGACCCGGCAGCTCCTTGGAGCGAAACGACTCATCGGGTTTGGGCTTCTCACCCTTTCGCCGGCGTTCCTGTTCTTCCTGAGCTCGCGCAACGTGTCCCCATCGCGGTTGCTCGATCAGTTCCTCGGCATCGGGCTCGGCACGTTCTACATCATCGTCGTGCCCGTCATCACGCTCATCGTGTCGGCATCCGCACTCGGCGACGAGCGTCGTGACTCGACGCTGTCGTTCATCGTGCTGCGCCCAATTGCCCGTTGGGCGATTGCGCTGGCCAAGCTCGGTTCGGCCTTCCTGGCGTCCTTTGCGTTGACGGGAAGTGGCGCATTTGCGATGGGCGCAATGTATGGCCTCCGGGCGGACGATTGGGGGTATGTCGTGCCGATGGTGGTCGCCGCCGCAATCGCCACTGCGGTGTACAGCGCCGTCTTCGTGCCTCTCGGGTATGTCGCAGAGCGGTCAACGCTTCTCGGATTGGCGTATGTGTTCATCTGGGAGAACGGCGTCGCTGCCGTCACCGGTCTGTCGTCGACGTCTCCATGGCGTATCGGCTACTCGGCCTTCTATGCCCTCGTGCCGGACGACGGTGTGCGCCAGATCGAGGACTTCGGGGTTCCCGGTGTCGACGGCGGCATCTCGGATGCCCTCACGACGGGCTTGATCTTCCTCGCACTCAGCGCAACCGTGATCACGCTCCTCCTCAAACGCAGGGATCTCGCGTGAACGTCGGCTGAAGCCGACGTCTAGCCACACCGACCGGCCCCCACGATCCGCTGCGCAAACGCGCTCCCCCACTACCTTGGCGGCGTGGCAGGCGAGCGATCGATCTTGAACCGGCGGATGGGGATCGCCGCACTCATCGTGTCCGGTGGCGTGTTGCTCTCGCGGATCCTCGGCGTCGTGCGCGAGATCATCTTCGCCGACCTCCTAGGAGCCGACGCCGTCACGGATCAGTACGTGGCTGCCTTCCGCATCCCAGACTTCATGAACTACCTGTTGGCCGGAGGGTTCCTCTCGATCACGTTCATCCCGATCTTCTCGAGGTATCTGGCTGAGGACGATGAGGACGGGGGTTGGGCGGCCTTGACCGCCATCATCCGACCCATCGCCGTCGCCATCGTGTCGCTCGTCGTCGTGGGTTGGGTCGCCGCTCCACCGGTCATCGAGGCGATCTATCCCGATTTCACCGCGGATCAAGTGACGACAACGGTTCGGCTGACCCGGATCGTTCTCCCGGCGCAGGTGTTCTTCGTCCTCGGAGCGCTCTTCACCGCCGTCCAGTACGCGAAGGGGGTGTTCACCATTCCGTCGATTGCCCCGATTGCCTACAACCTCGGGATCATTGCCGGGGGCGTCGGCTACGCCTGGACCAGCGGCGAGGCCGACCCGGAAGGGTTCATCTGGGGTGCCCTCGCCGGTGCGTTCGTGGGCAATTTCGCGCTCCAGTGGTGGGGGGCCCGGCGGGTCGGGATGAGACTCTCGAGTGGATTGCCGTGGCGGCACCCGGTGCTGCGCGAGTACTTGCTGATCGCCATCCCACTCATGCTCGGGCAGTCGATCGTGGTGCTCGACGAGACGTTCATGAGCATCTTCGGCGATCTCGTGGGCGACGGGGCCCAGACCCACCTGCAGTACGCGCGGCGCACGATGCTCGTGCCCGTTGGCGTCATTGCGCAGGCGGCAGGCGTCGCCGCCTATCCATTCCTCGCTCGGCTCTTCGCCGAGGGCCGGCACCGTGAACTCGCAGCCACCGTCGACCGCGCCCTCCGCTGGGTCCTCGTCCTGTCGATGGCGGCGACGGCGCTCCTGATGGCGATGAGCTTGCCGATCATCCGGGTGCTCTTCGAGCGAGGCAGCTTCACCGTCGAGGACACGGTGGCGAGCGCAGCCGGGTTGTTCTTCTACGCGCTCGCCGTGCCGCTGTGGGGTGGGCTGCAGATCCTCAACCGGGCCTTCTACGCCCGCAAGGACATGTGGACCCCGGTCATCGTCGGCACGGTGATGACCGGCCTCGCCGTCCCGGTCTACGTCGTGCTGCAACGAACCCAGGGTCTCGAGGGTGTCGCCCTCGCCAGTGTGATCGCCCTCGGTCTCTACACCGCCGCACTGGCGTGGCGGTGGTACTCCGATGACACCGTCGACGGATCCGTCGGGTCGGTGCTGGAGTCGGCCGGGCGCGCCGTACCCCTCACGGTGATCGGCGGAGCTGCCGCGTTCTTGGCCGCGTGGGGAATCCCCGAACTCCTCGGGAACGGCTTCTGGCCGGCACTGGTCGGCACGATCGTGGGGGGCGGGGTGTTTGTTGTCGTGGCCTTGGGGCTCGGAGGGGCACTCTTTGAGTGGCTCTCGGCCGGTCGCAGGTCACAAGTCCCAAGTCCCAAGGCAGAGGAATCGCAAGGCAGCCACACCCCCAACGCGTGAAAGCGGCCCCGGAGAGGCCGCTTTCGATTCTGGGTACTCAGTACTCGGTACTCAGTACTCCCAGCGCTAGCTGGGCGGGTAGACCCCCGTCGCCTTGCTCTCTTCCGTCTGCCAGAAGATGCCGCTGATCTCACTGATGAGGTCGATGAGCTTCTCGGAGACGGCAGGGTCCATGGACTTCTTCGCATCACCGGCTTGTTTGATGGCACGCCAGAAAAGGTCATGGAGGTTCGGGAAGGCCTCGACGTGATGCGGCTTGAAGAAGTCGGTCCACAGCACGGCGAGATGGTGTTTGACGAGTTCGGCACGCTCTTCCTTGATAGCGATGGCGCGGGCACGGAAGACGTCGTCGTCGGATGCGTGGTACTTCGTCACGGAGTTCAGCACCGACTTCGCCTCGATCATCGCCTGGGCGGGGTCGTAGACACCACAGAACAGATCGCAGTGGGCGTGCGCAGTGCGGCTCGGCTTGAAGAGACCCAAGGGATACCTCCTGGTTGATTGCACGGTTCCTCTGACCCTACACCCACCCCGGTTGCTGTCCGGCGGGTGCCACCGGCTGCGCCTCCGTGCCCGATAGGATCGACGCCGTGCGACGACGCAAAGGCACTGTGGCTGCGCTGCTGGGGATGGCCGTACTCGCCCTCGCCGGTCTGCGCGGCACGCTCCGCCGCTACGTGATCGCCGAGCAGTCGATGATGCCGACGCTGCGAGACGGCGACTGGGTACTGGCGCAACGCTCGACGGGACCGCTGAGTCGCGGCGAGATCGTCGTGTTCGATCACCCGGGTCGCCTCGGTTTCACGCTCGTGAAACGCGTGGTCGGGCTTCCGAACGAAACGATCACGGTCAGCAACGCCCAGGTTCATGTCGACGGCGAGGTACTCGCTGAGCCGTGGGCCGACGGCCCGACCCGCCCCGACGGCGAGTGGACATTGGCAGAAGACGAAGTGTTTGTCCTGAGCGACGCCCGGACGTTGACCCTGGCCGACAGCCGCGCATTCGGCCCGGTCCATCACACTGCTGCCCTGTGGCGCGTCCGGTTCCGCTACTGGCCGCTCCCGGACTTCGGACGCGTCTGACCGGCTGGTCGGCTCACGCCGCCGGCTGTTCAGCGATCAGCAGGACATCGATGGCGGTGCCGCTCACGCCGTCCTTCTCCGCAGGACGCAGCACCACCTCGTTGCGGATGACATCGAGTACGGCGAAGTCGGCAGCGAGCTGCGCCTCGTCGAACAGCACGTCGTCCGTCGGCGGACCACCGATGCCGTGCTCGAGGTTGTCCCGATGGTGGGCGATCAGGAACACCCGACCTCCCGGTGCGAGAGCGGCGACCGCCTTGGCGTGGACGAGCTGGCGAGATCCCTCGGGCAACTGCACGTAGGACAGCAGCACGAGGTCGTACGCGGCCGGTTCCGGCTCCCAGACGAGGAGGTCGTCGGCAATGAGTTCGACCGCAACGCCTGCGTTGGCCGCAACTGCGCGGGCTTGCTCGATGGCAACGTCCGAGATGTCGACGCCAGTCACGGTGTGGCCTTGGAGCGCAAGCCACACGGCGTTGCGACCCTGCCCGCATGCGAGATCCAGCACCCGGCGCGGTGCAAGACCATCGAGTTCGGAAGCCACGAAACGATTGGCGTCGGCACCCCATAGTTCGCCCTGCGCGATGTAGCGCTCGTTCCAGGAGACCCGTCGATCGTCTTGCTGCGACATCGGCGGAGAATACCGCTCCGATCGACTGCGCCGGATCAGCCGCCGATGAACCCGCTGATCTCGTCTGCAGTGAGGCAGTCGCCAAGGAGTCCGAAGAGCACACTGGTCATCTCTGCCTCGACGTCTGCCGGAATCTCCTCGCTATCTCCGAGGATGAACGACTCTGCCATCGCCCCGAGGATGTCCGCCTCGTTGATTCCATCGGCGAGACACGTCGCCGACTCGTCGCTGATGGCGATCTCAGCCGCCATCTCGTCGACCACGAGGCGACCGAAGTCGATGCACTCGCTGATGGCGCCCGTCATGTTGTCGATGTCTTCGTCGGTGAGGTCCACGGAGCCCGGATCGGCCCCGGCCTCGATCTCCTCGACGCTGAGGCCAACAGCGACGAGTCGCTCGACTCCCATGCGGTCCACGACCTCATCCCCGAAACACTCAGCTTGGTCCCGCTCGAACGGGGTCTCTTCGCCGGCGTTGTCCATCATGGCGTCCGCAATGGCATCAGAGATAGCTGCTGCGTCGTCACCACCGCCGCCACCACAGGCGGCCACAACCATTCCAAGCGCGAGCACGAACGCAAACCGACGGCGCATTACAGGAGTCCTCCCCTTCGATTGACGGGACTCTACCGAGGATGTTGCGCACTGCGAGGGACCGTTCCCCGCGTGGGCGCGTCGATCAGTAGCCAGTAGCCAGATACGAACGGCACCGGGCCTCCTAGATTGTGCGAATGGACCCACTGCGTCACCTCTTCCGTTTCGCACTTGGCCGCCGGCTCCCGCTCACAGAAGGTGTTGCGTCGGTGCCGGGCGTCGACGCTGTGGTGACGGTTCGCCGCGATCGGTACGGGATACCGCACATCACCGCCACGTCGGAAGCGGACGCATGGTTCGGGCTCGGCTTCTGCCAAGGTCAAGACCGCTCATTCCAGATCGAGACCCTGACGCGGGTCGTGCGCGGCACCACTGCAGCGTTGGTCGGCGCCGACGTTGTCGATCTCGATCGGCTTTCTCGGCGTATCGGGTTTCTCCGCGCGGCCGAAGTCCAACAACACCAGCTCCACGAGCACGAACGTGTCGGCATCGAGGCCTTCGCTGCCGGCGTCAATGCCGGTCGGGCTCACGGCACACGCGCCGCCGCCCACGAGTTTGCGCTACTGCGGACGGCGCCGACGCCGTTCACCGTGACCGATTGCCTCGGCATCTTCCTCCTGCAAGCGTTCTCTCTTGCCTCGAACTGGGACGCCGAGTTGGCTCGGCTCGCCGTGTTCCAGCACGACGGGCCGGCGGCCCTGGAGGCGCTCGATCCCGGATATCCCGAGTGGCACCCGGTCACCGATCCCCCGGGAGCTGCGGCAGGTCCCGCCGTCGCTGGTCTTGCCGATGACATCGCACGACTTCGTGATGCACTCGGCGGCGGCGGATCCAACAACTGGGCAGTCGCCGGATCTCGCACCGCCAGCGGGCGGCCAATCATGGCGAATGACCCGCACCTCGCGCCGGTCTTGCCGGCGCATTGGTATCTCGCCCACGTCACCGCACCGGACTGGTCTGCGGCCGGAGCCGTGCTCGCGGGGACGCCCGGCTTCGGTTCGGCCCACAACGGGCACGTCGCCTGGGGCGTGACCGCCGGACTGGTCGACAACACCGACCTGTTCCTCGAGAAGATCGGACCCGATGGACGCAGCGTGCTGCGCGGCGAGGACTGGGTCGAGTGCGAGGTGCTCCGCGAGACGATCGAAGTGCGACGGGGCGACCCGGTCACCGAGGAGGTCCTGATCACACCCCACGGTCCGATCGTGGGGCCGCCCATGCCGAACACCCCCGATGCGATCTCCATGGCCGCAACGTGGCTCCATCCGTCCGGCGTGAGCGCCCTGTTCGAGCTCGTCCGAGCGACGTCGTCACACGAACTACGCAACGCCCTACGTGACTGGCACGGACCACCCCTCAACGTGGTGTTCGCCGACGCCGGTGGCTCGATCGGGTGGAAGCTCGCCGGTCAAGCTCCCGTGCGCAAGCGCGGCATCGGTGCACTCCCGGCGGCTGCTTGGGACACCGACAACGGTTGGCTCGACGGGCGGGTCCCGTTCGAGAACATGCCGGAGGCCTTCGATCCCGAACTTGGATTCCTGGCAACGGCCAACAACCGCCCGAATGCCGAGGACGATGCTTCACTCGGGGTCGACTGGATCGACGGGCATCGCATCACCCGCATCAACGAGCTGCTCGAGCCCCGATCCGATTGGGACGTGGCGTCGACCTTGCGAGCCCAGCTCGACACCGTCACACCGTTGTGGGCCGAACTCGGCGAGCATCTCCTCGCCATCGAACCCCGGCCCGACTCGGCACTCTCTCACCGCCTCCTGAGCGACTGGGACGGCGACCTGAGCAGCGAGTCGGCTGCCGGCAGCGTGTTCGTCCTTTGGTTGGTCGAGATGGAGCGCAGGGTTGCGTTTGCCAAGGCACCGATCTCTGCGGACTTCGTGGTGGGTCGAGGCTTCGCTCCGGCTCCGCTCAACCCGAACAACATGTTTGCGTTCAGCCGCGCGGGTCACCTGGTGCGGCTTCTCCGCGAACGACCCGAGGGTTGGTTCTCCGACTGGGGTACCGAGATCCGCGGGTCGCTCAGGGTCGCCGAGCAGATCCTGCGAAGCCGGTTCGGCGACGACCCCAGCGCCTGGAAGTGGGGTGATGTGCGACCGCTCACGCTGCGTCATGCGCTCGGCGACCAGAAGCCGTTCGACCGCATCTTCAACATCGGCCCGATCCGCTGGTCAGGCGATTTCTCCACCGTGTCGCAGTCGGGCGCACCGCCGCTCAACCCGCTCGGC
Source organism: Acidimicrobiia bacterium (assembly GCA_030066755.1). Classification (GTDB taxonomy): domain Bacteria; phylum Actinomycetota; class Acidimicrobiia; order Spongiisociales; family UBA5794; genus JASJAX01. The sequence goes on along the minus strand of JASJAX010000039.1, from coordinate 10,458 downwards.
AACCCGTCGGCGATCGCCTCGCTACGGATGGCCGTCGACGTCGGCAACTGGGACGCATCCCGCTTCTCGCTGCCCGGCGGCCAATCGGGGAACCCGGTGTCCCCGCACTACGCAGACCAGGTCGACCCATGGCGAACCGGAACCGGCGTGCCCATGCCCTACTCGGAGGATGCTGTGGCCGAGGCGACGACGACAACACTGTTCCTGGTTCCAGAGGACGGGGCGTAGCCGGCTCGCCGCCAGCCGTCACGCCTCCACAATCACCTCTGCCCACATCCCAACCACGAAGTGCGGCGGACCGCCCTCGACCTCTGGTGGACCGCCCTCGGCTTCCGCCGCTGCTGCGAGGTACTCCGCCGGATCGGCCCCGGTCGGAATCGCACAGATGATGGCGTACCGACCCGGTTCGGTGAGCGTGCCCGTCCCCTCCACCGGGAACCCGGCTTCACCCGGCGGCGCGATGATCACCGTTTCGACGAGCGGGAAGAACGCGGCCAACTCCTGGGGCGGAAGCTGGACGAGCTCCTGGACAGACCGTGTCTCATCGTCAGGGAGACGGATCGCCACGAACTCGTGGAGCTCCATGGCGCTCGAGTTCTCGAGCACGATCGTGGTGCCTGCCGGAACTGTGGTCGGAAGGCCCTCGTAACCGAAGTCGACGGCTCGCACGACGATCTCCACCGGCATCGCTGCAGGACTGGTCGTGACGACGGAAGCTGCCGTAGTTGGAGCCGGAGCCGCGGTGGTGGGCGTCGTCGTCGTGGTCGACGCCGCGTCGCTGCAGGCGGCGATGAGTAGGGACGAGAGGCCGAATGCAGCGGCGAGAGCCCCGACACGACGGCGGTACGAAGGATTGGGTGCGGACATGGTCATCTCCTCGGTGTGAGAGCGGTTCGTCAAGATGGCTCGATCGCCTTCAGTCGAGCGGCGCCGGAGGTGGGCCCACGATGTCGATGCCGAGGTCACGACACACGTCGGCGACCCGGACCGGATCGACGTACCCGGGTTCAGGCATCGATGGCTGGGTAACCGCCTCGCCGAGCGTCGACACCATCCGATCGAATCGCGGGATCGTCGAAGTCGACGCCGTGACGTTCATGAATCTGGCGGTCTCGCTCACGACCTGGAACGTGTGCGGCACGGCCCTCGGGAGATAGGCGAGCGAGCCGGCGCCTCCGACAATGCGCTCATCGCCGGTGCGGAACTCCAACTCACCCTCGAAGACCACAAACAACTCGTCCTCGTCGATGTGGTTGTGAAGGGGCGGACCAAAACCTCGCGGGCCGACGAACTCGACGACGCTCATGGTCCGGTGATCTCCCGCACGCACTTTGATGGTGGCGAGATGGTTGAGGAAGTGGAAGTGCTCCCCTTCCTGGGCGGTGAGCACGATGTGCTCCTGACTGGCGAGAGTCTGTTCTGTACTCATGCGCCGGATCGTGCCGGAGCACCCTTCAGAAAACCTTACGAGTCGATGACCTCGGCGAGCGGCGGCACCTCGACACCGATCTCGCGGAGTGACGTCTCCCATGCGGTGTGGGCTCGCTCAGCCTCCGAGCGCTCACCAGCGGCGGCGAGTGCTGTCACAACGAGCCGGTACGCAGCTTCGTCGTAGCGGTCGGCCTCGATGAGCCGATATCCGATCTCAGCGGCGCGACCGTGGTGACCGGCACCAAGCTCCTCATCGGCCAGCCTCCGGGCCGCAAGAACGAAACGGGCTCGGGCCTCGTCCCGAGTCGCCGCGGTCCAATCCTCGTAACGGTCCTCCGGCAAGAACTCTCCGGAATAGGAGGCAACGACCGCAACGTCGTCGGTCGCCTTGTGGAACACCTCGAGATCGGTCTCGACCTCGTCGAGGTCGAGTCGCACCGTCTCCCGGTCCGCAATCACCCCGCCACGCAGCACCCGCCGCACTGCGGACAGCTGGACCGAGAGCCGGGCGCCGAGCTTGCGCATGTCGTACTCGTCCGGCCACAGCAGGTCGATGAGCTCGTCGCGAGTCACCGGCCAGCCACGAGCGGCAACGAGGCGTTTGCACAGTTGCCGAGCCAGCCGGGATCCCCACGCCGACGTCGGCACCTGTTCCCCGTCAACGATGACGCCGAAACCCCCGAGCGTGCGTACTCGAACACCGTGCCGGACGATCGTGGCCGACCTCGTCTGCACGCGGCCGGTGATGAAGCGCTCGATCTCGTCCATCCAGCCGTCCATGTCGCCCACATAGTCGAAGTGATCGTTGCCCGGCAGCTCGACGAGTGTTGCTCCGGGGATCAAGGACGCCATCTCCCGGGCTCGCTCGACCGGCACGGCCTGGTCTCCGGCGTGATGGAGAATCAGGGTCGGGACGTCGAGGCCGGGGAGAACCTCACGCACGTCGATGGCTGCGTTGAGCTCCAGGAGCTCGCGCAACGAATCCGAACTAGCGGCGTACCGTTCATATCGCTGATGCCAGTCGCGGTACGCACGATCGTCGGCCAACGATGGAGCAAAGATGTCGACAACCACGGATTCCGGCGTCCCCCACCCGTTGACGAACAACTCTCGCCGCTCCCGCCGCTGGTCGGCATCATCCTCATTCTCGTCCTCCTCGGCCGGCCCGCCCCGTGCGAACGATCCCGACAGGATGATGCTCTCGACACGCTCCGGGTAGGTGGCGGCGAAGAGCAGCGTCATCGGCCCTCCCTCCGACGCTCCGAAGAGGTGCGCACTTCCGATGCCGGCGTGGTCCATCACCGCACGCAAGTCGTCGACACGTTCGTCGAGACCCGGCACCTGGCTTCGACGGTCCGAACAGCCGGTCCCACGTTTGTCGAAGCAGAGGTAACGGGAGAATGATCCGAACCGCTCCATCATCGCTCGAATCGCCGGCCACTCCCACGCCAGTTCGATGTTCTGCGCCATCGGCGGAATCGCCACGATCGTCGGCGGCCCCTCTTGTCCGAAGAGCTGATACGCCAGGCGCCCGCCACGAGCCGGCGCAAACCGAATCGGCGGAACGTCGTTGGTCAGCACCCCGTGAGCCTAGGTCCTGGACGCGGGTGTTCGCCTACCTACCGTCCGCCTTGTTCACCGCCTACGTAGACCTCGTGAACCACACCGAAAACCTTCCGCGAGGTCCCTGCCATGCAGAATCTGAACATCCCCGTGATCCTTGGAACCGCTCGCCAAGGACGACAGTCTGAGCCCGTTGCCGACCACGTTGTCGATGTCCTCAAAGCCCGAGGTGTCATCACCGACCTCATCGACGTCGCCGACTATGCGTTGACGGCAACCGGCGAACCGGGCGCCGGCACCAACCTCGATCACTACCGCGAGCTCATCGCAGCTGCCGACGGCATCGTCATCGTCGCCCCCGAGTACAACCACGGCTATCCAGGCGAACTCAAGCTGCTTCTCGACGCCGACTACCAGGGGTATGTGCGCAAGCCGGTCGCTTTCGTGAGCGTGTCATCCGGTCTGATCGGCGGGACGCGGGTCACCGAGCAGCTCCGCCTCGTCACGACGGCGCTGCGGATGGTGCCCGTTGCGCCGGCGGTTCATGTCACCGGGGTTGCCGACGCGCTCGACGACCGCGGCCGCTTCGTGGAGAACTCGCTCTCCGACGTGCTCACCACGATGCTCGACGAGATCGAGTGGTACGCCCGAGTCCTGAGCCCAGGTCGCGCTGCCTCGGAATGATCTGGAAAGGAACCCTCGCACGATGAGACGTGTGTTGGTCACCGGCGGGACCGGCTTCATCGGTACCGAGTTGGTGCGTGAGCTCAGCGGCATGGGACTCCAGCCTCGAGTGCTGGTGCGACGGCCACACCGAGCTGCGTTGCTCTCCAATCTCGACGTCGAGCCGGTTCAGGGCGACCTCGCGAGTCCAGCCTCGCTAGAACGAGCGCTCGACGGAGTCGACACCGTCTTTCACCTAGGAGCGCGCGCGAGTTTCGAGTCGTATCGTCGCCTTGCCCCGACCGTCGTCGACGGAACGACGACGCTGGCCCGGCATGCGGCGGCGGCGGGAGTCCGGCGGTTCGTGTTCTCGAGCAGCCTGTTCGTCTACGGCGATCAGGAGACACCGATCGACGGCGCAACGCCAACCGGTCCCGCCATCGACTACGGAGTCGCCAAGCTCGAAGCGGAATCAGCGCTGAACGACATCGCAAGCGAAGCGCAGATGGACTTGGCGGTCGTGCGCCTTCCCCATGTGTACGGCCCACATTCGATCCTGTTCCATCAAGTGCGCCGCGGTCTGGCGTTGTTCCCAGGAGCGATGACCAACGAGTGCGGGCAGCTCCATGTCGCTGATGCCGCCCGGTTGCTGGCTGCGATCGGTGAGCAGGGTTGGATCGGCCGCTCCGCTGTCGCCGACGGCGATCGCATCAGCTGGCGAGAGTTCTTCGAGACGCTCCGTACGTTCTACCCACACCTTCGGCTGGTGACGATCCCTCGTTGGCTCGGGGTCGCCGGCGCCGCTGCGCTCGAACCAGTCCTCTCGTCGCGTGCTCGCCCGACGCTCTACACGAAAGACACAGTGCGAGGCTTCAACCTGAACGTTCCCGTAGCACCAGGCCTCGTGTGGCGCGATCTCGATCTCGAGCCGAGATACCCCTCGGTGGGCACCGGTATTCCGGCTGTGCTCGATGGCTACCTGCAGTACCGGTGGCGGCACCCGATGATGGACCTGCGCTCAGCGTGATGGCACACGTGGGGTAGACCTCATGAAGCACGTTCGCACATCGATCGAAATCGATGCCTCCGCCGACGAAGTCTGGAGACTGGTCGCCGAGTTCGCCTTGTGGCCGACCTGGGGCCCGACCGTCCGCAACGTCGTCGCCTCTTCACCTGAGGTTGCCGCAGGCACCCGTGGAAAAGTGCAGACACCGATCGGGCTGTGGTTGCCCTTCGAGATCACCGGTGTCGAACCGGGCCGGTCGTGGGATTGGAGGGTCGCCGGCATCCCGGCGACATCGCATCGGCTGCTTCCTGGCGGAGCTGCGAGCGCACGACTCGAGTTCTCCGTCCCATGGGTGGCAGGTCCCTACCTGCTCGTGCTTCGAGTCGGACTGCGGCGTATCAAACGCCTTGCCGAATCGACGCCGGCGCTCGACGGCTGAGCAACGCAGCAACCCAGCCCACTAGCCGACCTCGAGGTGCTTGGTCGCCTCCCGGAAACTCAGACCCGACATCTCATTGCGATGCTCGAGAGCGAAGGCCTTCACTCCCTCCGGATTCGTCCGTGCGTACTGGCGGAGACCCCACCCGATCGCCTTGCGGATGAAGAACTCCGTCTCATGCATCGTGCGCCGGCAGTGATCAAAGAGCTGCGCTTCGTCGGTGTCGTCCTTCAGCTTGAGATGGGCGATCAACGCCGATCGCCGGATCCACATGTCCTCATCCTCGATCCACCGATCCAACTCGGGACCCATCCGATCTCGGTCCGTCTTGAGGAGATGCCCGATACACCGCGGCGCAACGCTGTCGACGAGATCCCACCACGCACCTTCGGTGATCATGCGGCGATAGAGCGGCAGTCGGTCGAAGGTGATGAGCTTCTTGTGGCGATACGCAACGGCCGTGGCCAGGTACTTCTCCTCACGATGCGGCAGTTCCCACAGCGTCGTCACCGCAGCGACGTACTCGTCCGAGGTGGTGACCGGGAACTGATGCCGAACCGACCGTTCGATCTCCCTGAGGCCTGGACCTTGCACTCCACGGAATGGGTCGACCCCCTCCCCATTCGGGTTCATCTTCTGGAACCGCTTCCCGTACATGTAGGCGGCCTTCTCGCCGGCGATCCGCGGATCCCCCAACCGCTCCATCTCCGCCGAAACGAATACCGCCAGATCTGATGATGTCCACGACATGCCCACCACGCTAGGCCGTCGCCTCACTCGGCGAGCACCCGTCTCAGGACCTGAGACTTGAGACCTGGGACCTGCGACCCCCGGCCCCCGAGACCGCCGCAGCCTTAACGCCCCCCAAACACCGCCGGAACATTCCCCAAAACGTGCTGCATTTCTCCCACCCACCCCTACACTCCGCGCCGTGAAACAGACCCGGCGTGTGGCCGTGGCGCTGGCTTTCGCCGTGGTGGCAGCGGCATGTGGCGGAGGCACGGAGGCGACCACCACCACAGTCGCCCTCACCACTCTTCCACCTGTCACGTCTGCGCCGACGACTGCGCCGCCGGAGACCACGTCGACGTCGACCTCCACGACGACGACAACAACCTCGATCCCACCAGAGCCGGGGGATCCGTCGCCGCTCAACGGCGTCAAGGTCGAGGACGTCGAGCTGCTCGACCGCCGGGTCGTTGCCGTCAAGATGGACAATCACCCCGGCGCTCGACCCCAGTCGGGAATCCAGGAGGCCGACGCCGTCTTCGAACTCCTCGTCGAGGCCGGACTCACCCGATTCATTGGCCTGTTCTTGCAGAGCGACTCGGAGTACTACGGGCCGATCCGCTCGCTGCGCCCGACCGACCCGGAGCTGGTGAAGCCGCTCGGGGCAACTCTGCAGATCTCCGGTGGCCAATCGTGGGTCCAATCGATCGCCGCTCGCGCTGACGTGCGTCTCCTTGGTGAGAGTCCGCCCAACACGTTCCGAGTGAGCAACGGACGTGTCCGCGAACGCACGCTCTACGGCAGCACCGTGGCGATGCGCCAGGTCGCAGACACCCGCGGCTACTCCGACGACCCGCCGGCCCAGCCGATGTTCTCGTTCGGCGATGCGGCAGTGTCGTCGACCGGCGCCACCGAGATCACGCTGGACTGGTCCGACTTCCCGGAGGTTCGCTGGGTGTGGGACGGCGAGCAGTACTTGCGATTCAACGCCGACACCGAGCACAACTGGCTCGACATCGAGGGCAACGAGGGCCAGATCAGTGCCGACGTCCTCGTCGTCCTGACCGCCGTCCGGTACACCGCCTCGCCCCCGTCGGGCGCCGGGGGATCGTCCGTGCCGGCCATGCGAACGACGGGAACGGGACAGGCCCTGCTCTTCACCGAAGGCCGACTCATCGAGGGAACCTGGGAACGGGCGTCGACCGGGGTGCCTTTCGAGCTGTCGCTGACAAGCGGCGAAACGATGATGGTCCCGCCCGGACGCATCTGGGTGTCTATCTTCCCCAGCAACCGCAGTCTCACCTGGGAGTGACCATGGCCGACGGAGGCGTCGACGACCACGCACACGAGGGAGTCGTCGGCATCGCCGCCGTGATTCGGTCGGGAGCCCGTTCCGCGGTCGAAGTCACCGAGGAGCACCTTGCGGCCGCCGAGGCTTCCCAGGACGCGCTCAACGCGTTCACGCTGATCGATGCCGAAGGTGCGCTCCGCCGGGCGGAAGACATCGACCAGCGGATCGCAGCGCGTGAACCGGTTGGCCGGCTCGCCGGCGTACCGATCGGCATCAAGGATCTCATCGACCAGGCCGGGCTTCCGAACACCAATGGTGCGAACTTCCCCGCACCGATCCCAGAGGTGAGCGCCACGTGTGTTCGGCGGCTCGAAGCGGCAGACGCAGTGCTGATCGGCCGCACCGGGCTCCACGAATGGGCGTTTGGATTCTCCAGCGAGAACCCGTGGTTTGGCCCGGTTCGAAACCCTTGGGACGCCGACCTCTCCCCGGGTGGATCCTCGGGCGGGTCCGCAACCGCCGTCGCCGCAGGTCTCGTTGCCGCATCCCTCGGCACCGATACCGGAGGGTCCGTGCGGGTCCCGGCAGCCCAATGCGGCATTGTCGGGCTGAAGGTCACTCACGGCCGAGTTCCGCTCACCGGTGTGACGCCGCTGGCAGCGAGTGTCGACAGCGTCGGACCGCTGGGACGCAGCGTTGCCGACGTTGCTGCCATCTACGCAGTGGTCGCCGGCGACGATTCGGCCGATCCGTGGTCGCGACCACAACGTGTTGTCAGCCCCGGCGCACCTACGAGCCTCGAGCATCTCCGGATCGGCGTCCCTCACCCATGGTCCGATCAGCCGGTTGCGAACGGGATCCGCGCAACGTTCGACGATGCCCTCGATGCGATCGCCGCCACCGGTGCTGCCGTGGTCCACCTCGACCTACCGGAACTCGACTTCCCCGGGATGCTGAACGAAGCCATGTACCCGGAAGTGGCCCGGGTGCACCGAGAACGGTGGCAGTCCGATCCCGACCGCTACGGACCCGAGGTACGGCGGCGAGTCGAGCAGGTCTTCGACTACACGATGGACGACTACATCGACGGGTTGCGTTGGCGAACGCACATGCAGTCGGTGGCGTGGCGGGCGCTCGGCGAGGTCGATGTCCTGGTGACCCCAACGGTCGCAAGCGTCCACAAGACGATCGGCGAGAATCTCGTCGAAGTCGACGGCGAGATGGTGCCCTATCGGCCGGCGATGGCTCGCTTTACCGCACCCGTCAATCACTTGAAGTTCCCGGCGTTGGCCCTCCCCCTCGCGGGGAGCGGGACTCCACCCGCCAGCCTGCAGTTGATCGGCGCGCCCTGGCTCGAACACCACCTGCTCGAGATCGGTGCGGCCTTGGAGAACGCAGGCATTGCGGGAGTTGCACGCCCGCCGCTGTGGCGTCCCAGCACCTCGAGTGAGTCGTGATGGTCCCCGAGAAAGCAACCGGACCCGAATACACTTGACCTGCGCAAGGGGAGCTGCGGCATCGTGTGCTACCCGAGGTACGCGAACGCAAGCAGGAGCACAGATTGGCTGAAGAAACCCTGATCTCGCCGCCGAGCCCGCCAGAGCAGCGAGAGAAAGTCGTGATCCGATTCGCCGGCGATTCCGGCGACGGCATGCAGCTGGCGGGCAACCAGTTCACGGCATCTTCAGCGCTCTTTGGCAACGACCTGGCCACACTCCCCAACTTCCCCGCCGAGATCCGTGCCCCGGCCGGCACCCTCGCCGGCGTGTCTTCATTCCAGGTCCACATCGCGGACAAGGACATCCTCACCCCGGGAGATGCACCCGACGTTCTCGTAGCTATGAACCCCGCCGCACTCAAGTCGAACCTCGGCGACCTGCGACCCGGCGGCCTCCTCCTCATCAACCGTGACGCGTTCGACGAGCGCAACCTGGCGAAGGCGGGGTACGAGACGAACCCGTTGGAGAACGGTGACGTCGACGGGTACCACGTACTCCAGGCTCCGATGGAGCAGCTGACCAAGACCGCAGTGGCACCGACCGGCGTCCGAGGACGGGCCGTCCTCCGGTCGAAGAACTTCTTCGCACTCGGGTTGTTGTCGTGGATGTTCAATCGTCCGATCGAGCCGGTGATCGAGTGGGTCGAGGCGAAGTTCGGCGACGAACCGGTGGCGCACGCCAACATCGCCGCGCTGAAAGCCGGGGTGAACTTCGGGAACACCACCGAGGAGTTCCACCACACCTTCGAGATCCATCCGGCAGAACTCCCACCCGGCACCTACACGAACATCACCGGGAATCAGGCCTTGGCCTGGGGCCTCATCGCCGGCGCCCAGCAGGCAAAGCTGCCGCTGTTCTATGGCTCCTACCCGATCACTCCGGCGTCGAGCGTGCTCGAGGAGCTCGCCAAGCACAAGAACTTCGGGGTTCGTACGGTCCAGGCCGAGGACGAGATTGCGGCCGTCGGTGTTGCGCTCGGAGCAGCGTTTGCCGGGCACCTAGCGGCGACCGGCACCTCGGGACCGGGCGTTGCCTTGAAGAGTGAGACGACGAGCCTCGCATTCCAGGTGGAACTGCCGCTCGTCATCGTCAACGTTCAACGCGCCGGACCGTCCACCGGGATGCCGACCCGCACCGAGCAGGCCGATCTCATGCTCGCCATGTACGGCCGCCATGGTGAGGCACCGCTCCCGATCGTGGCGCCGGCCCGGCCCAGCGAAGCGTTCGACATCGCCGTCGAGGCGTGCCGATTGGCAGTCAAGTACATGACACCCGTGCTCATTCTCTCCGACGGGTACGTCGCCAACAGCTCGGAGCCATGGGCATTGCCCGACGTGAACGAGCTGCCCGACATCCACGTGCCGTTCGCGCAGCCGCTCGCCGAAGGCGAGACGTTTCTCCCGTACGTCCGTGACCCCGAAACGTTGGCGCGCCCCTGGGCCATTCCAGGGACGGCCGGCCTCGAACACCGCATCGGCGGCCTCGAACACGCCGACCTGACGGGCAACGTCTCCTACGACCCGGACAACCACGAATTGATGACGGAGCTCCGGGAGCGGAAGGTCGCGGACATCGCGAACGACATTCCCGAGGCCAAGGTCTTCGGGTCACAGGAGGGAGACCTGCTGATCGTCGGATGGGGTTCCACATACGGAGCGATTCGGGCCGGCGCAATCCGAGCCAACCGAGCCGGACTCTCAGTGGGACACGTCCACCTGCGCCACCTGAATCCGTTCCCGTCCAACCTGGGGGAGATCCTCTCCCGATTCAAACGGATCCTCGTCCCCGAGCTGAATCGTGGCCAGCTTGCTCGCCTGTTGCGGGCTGAGTACCTGGC
>JASJAX010000186.1 GCA_030066755.1 Acidimicrobiia bacterium | reverse complement strand
GATGCCTTGTTCGAGATACGTCCGCAGGAAGGCCTCCTCGGCATCGTCACGGCTCATTCCGTGGGTGGTCTGAGTGAGGTCGTTGGTGCCGAACGAGAAGAAATCCGAGGCGAGCGCCAGGTCGGCGCCGATCAGCGCAGCCCGGGGAAGCTCGATCAGCGTGCCGATCGAGACCTCGAGCTGGCGACCGGCATAGTGGACTTCCTCCTCGATCATGTCTCGGATGAGGTGCAGCTCCTCTTGCGTCCCGACCAGCGGGATGACGAAGTCGAGGGCCGGGTCGCCGCCCGCATCGAGCCGGCGACGTACCGCTTCGAGGCCGGCGAGCACCTGGACGCGATAGATCTCCGGGATCATCACCGCAAGCCGGACGCCTCGAAGGCCGAGCATCGGATTCGACTCCTCCCATCGATCCAGGACCTCGATGAGTGTTTCTAGGTCCGCCGTCGGGCGACCGTCGGCTGCGGCGACCTGGAGATCGTGTTCGACGTCGCGGAGATCCGGCAGGAACTCGTTGAGTGGCGGGTCCAGCAGACGCACCACGACCCGGCGCCCTTCCATCGCCTCGAGGAGCCGTTCGAAGTCGCCGATCTGGAGCTTCTCGAGTTGCTCGAGGGCGGCGCTGCGATCGCGCGGGTTAGCGCTCAGGATGATCTGCTGGACGACGGCGAGCCGCTCGCCGGCGAACATGTACTCCGTTCTCGCCAGGCCGATGCCCTCGGCGCCTGCGGATCGTGCGGCTGCGGCGACATCCGGCGTGTCAGCGTTCGCCCAGATCTGGAGCCGTCGATGCTCATCGGCCCATTCGAGGAGTGTCTCGAGGGCAGGAGATTCGACCGGAGGTTCGATCGGAAGCTCGATATCGAAGACGCGGCCGGTTGAACCATCGATCGTGACGTAGTCGCCGGCCGCAATCGTGCTGTTGCCGATGCGCACGGCCCCCCGTTCGGTGTCGATCGACATCGGCGTTGCGCCGGTGACGACTGGAATCCCGCGTGCGCTCGCAACTACCGCTCCGTGCGATGTGCGGCCACCGTGGGAAGTGAGGAGGCCGGCGGCCACGATGACGCCGTCGGCGTCGTCGGGATTCGCCTCGCGCAACACCAGGATTGCCGGCTCGCCGGCCGCGGCTGCGGCAACGGCCTCCGGCGCCGAGAACACGACGCGGCCGGTGGCGGCTCCCGGTGCTGCCGCCACACCGGTCGCTACCGGTTCCGGCACGTGGTACATCCCGAGGTGGGGATGCAGCATGCCTTGCAGGTCCTCCGGATCGACGTGGAGGAGCGCTTCCGTCTCTGAGATCCGGCCGGCTCCGGCCATCTCGACGGCGGAGCGGACCGCGCCCTCCGGCGCCAACCGGGCCGACCGAGCCTCGAGCAGCACGACGTCGTCGCCTTCCCTGGCGAAGTCGACCCGGATCACCCGACGTCGGCTCTGTTCGAGCATGGCGAGGAAGTTGCGGAGCTTGGCGCCTGCCTCGGGGCTGGCGCTGTCGAGCGTATCGAGGCCGGGATACAGCTCCTGCGAGGTGGGCCGCTCGGTGCCGTCGGCGTAGGCACCGCCGATGGTTTCGGCGCCGGTGACCGGGTGGCGGCTGAACGCAACGCCGGTGCCGGCGCCCCCCGGACGGTTCCCGAACGCCATCAGGTGGACGACGACACCGGTGCCCTGGTCGTGGGACAGGTCGTGCTCGATGCGGAACCGTCGGGCCGGTGCCCGATCCCACGAGGCAAGGACGGCCTCGATCGATTCCCGAAGCTGGTCGGTCAGGTTCTCGGGGACACGCCGTTGCGTCTCCTCGACGATGAGGTGGCGCAGCGCATCGGCCGCAGCATGGATCGCAATCGTTGGCGGGTCCTCGCGACTCGTGATGTCCGCAACAACCGCATCGATCCGCTGCTGCGGCACCCGCCGCACGGTCGCTGCGAAGTCGATGATCCCCCGAAGCCGCACCTGCGCGGCGAAACGATCGTCGCCCCAGGCGGTGAGGGCCTCCAGCGTCTCCTCGGTGACCCCGACATTGAGCACGGTGTCCATCAGGCCCGGCATCGGCGCAACGGAACTGGATCGAACGGCGAAGACTGCCGGTCGATCGGTCGTCGAAGTGACCGCCTCGAGTGATCGCACGGTCTCTGCCCACATCGCGTCCGGCAAGTCTCCGGTCTCGAGGAACCGCCGGCAGGCCAGCGCATCGATGGCGAAACCGGGCATTGCGGGCAGGCCCATCGCGTGCATAGCGGCGAGCGACGCGGCGCGTGCTCCGAAGCGCTCGGCATCGAGGGCCTCGTCGGTGAGCATGGTCACGAAGCGCATGTCGTTCACGGTTCGAGTCTCAAGTCCCGAGCTCGGCGACGCAAGTCTCAGAGCGGCAACCGGATCCGCACCGTCGTGCCGGAGCCCGGCGAGGTGGTGATCGTGGCCTCCCCGCCGGCTCGTTGGGCGCGTGCCCGGATGTTCTCGAGTCCCATGCCGGTGGTCGGCTCATCCAACTCGAACCCGGTTCCGTGGTCGGTCACCACGACCATCAGCTCGTCACGATCCTGGCCTACTTCGACGAGAACGAGTTCGCTGCCCGCATGCCGCAGCGCATTGGAGAGTGCCTCGCTGATCAGCTGCAGTGCATCGTCGACGATGTTGGGCGTCAGTTTGTCGAGCTTCCCTTCGAACACGACTTCCGTCTGCGCGTTGTACGGCTCCGTCAGGTGGCCGATGAGCTCGGAGACCTCCTCGCGCAGGTCCCGTTGCGACCAGATCGGGGGTCGGAGGTCGAAGATGAACCGCCGGAGTGAGGAGATGGCGTCGTCGAGTCGCTGCACGGTATCAGTGATCACCGAGTGGACTTCGTCGGTTACGACCTTCTGGGTGGTTGCCTGCAGCGACAGACCGACGGCAAACAAGTCCTGGATGATCGCATCGTGCAGGTCGCGAGCGATGCGCTCACGATCCTCGACTACGGCGAGACGTCGCAAGCGTCGCTGCAGCCTGGCGGTGTTGATCGCAGCACCGGCGACGACGGCGAGCCCGGCGACGAGCTCCTCGTCCTCGCGGGTGAAGCCATCCTCCTTGTCCGTCAGATACAGGTTTCCGAAGATCTCGGTGCCGAGCCGAATCGGCACACCGAGGAACGATCGCATCGGCGGATGATTGGCGGGGAACCCGACAGAATCGGGGTGCTCCGAGAGGTCGGGGAGGCGCAAGGTCTCGCCTCGCTTCGTGATCGTTCCGAGGAGCCCGAGGCCCTCCGGCGGGTGGCCGATCTCGTCGGCTTGATCGGAGCTCATCCCACGATGGAGAAACTCCATGAGCTTGCCGTCCTCGTCGACGACACCGAGCGCACCAAAGCGAGCGCCGGTGAGGTCGATCGCAGTCTCGATCGTGGTGTACAGCACGGACGTGAGATCCGTCTGTCCTGCCACGGCTGCGGCCCCCTCGACCAGGCGCATCAGGCGGGTGTTACTCACCGTCGTCGGGTCGTTCATGGCCAGGAGGCTACCTCTCTCGGGGCGGCCTGACCGTCGGCGGGCGAAATGGGGCCAAAAGGCCCCCGAATGAAGCCCTGCGAAGACGGTAGGTTGGTGCCCGACGCAGGCAAGGAACTGGGATGGCGAAGCTACGAGTGCTGTTGGTGGATGACCACGAGGTCGTGCGGCAGGGTGTCAAGGCGCTCCTCGAGGCCCAGGACACGGTGAAGGTGGTGGGCGAGGCCGGAACCGCCTCCGATGCAGTTCGACGCGTCGGCTACGACAGCCCCGATGTCGTGGTCATGGACGTCCGCCTTCCCGATGGCTCCGGTGTCGACGCCTGCCGTGAGATCCGGTCACGATTCCCGGACGTCAAGGTGTTGATGCTGACGTCCTACGCAGACGAGGAAGCCCTGGTTTCGGCCATCATGGCCGGAGCAGCAGGGTACGTCCTGAAGCGGATCGACTCCGGCGAGTTGGTCCGCAGCATCGAACGGGTGGGCAAGGGCGAGTCGCTGCTCGACCCCGAGATGACGGAGCGGCTCTTCCGCAAGATCCGTGGCGAAGCCGAAGAGGATCCGCTGCTTGGTCGGCTCTCTCCACAGGAGCGGCGAATTCTCGACCTCATTGCCGAGGGGATGACCAATCGCGAGATCGCCGATGAGCTCTTCCTCGCGGAGAAGACCGTCAAGAACTACGTCTCGAATCTGCTCGGCAAGCTGGAGATGAAGCGGCGCAGCGAGGCCGCCGCATATGCTGCGCGCCTTGCGGCGAGCCGGCGTCGTCAATACCCGCCGGAGGAGTGGGAGGAGTAGCCATGCAGGTACGCGAGGTCATGACGACCGACGTCATGACGGTTGGGCCTGACATCGGCCTCAAGGCAGCGGCTCGCCTCATGATCGACCGGGGGATCAGCGGGTTGCCCGTCGTCGACGGCGACGGCAAGCTCGTCGGCATCATCACCGAGGCCGACTTCGTGAAGCAGGAAGCAGATCGGAGCCACCGACGATATCGTCGGCTCCTCGATGCGCTCTTCGGCGAGCGCGAGCACCGACTTGTCGGTGAGACGGTGGCCGATGCCATGACTCGACATCCGATTGTCATCGACCCGGAGACCCGGGTAGCTGAGGCGGCTCGCGAGATGGCGGATCGCGGGATCAAACGACTCCCCGTTGTCAACGAGTCCGGAGAGCTGGTTGGCATCGTGAGCCGGGCCGACATCATGGCCGCCTTCGTCCGTCCCGACGAGGTGATCGCAGCGCAAATCCGTGAGGATGTCATCGAGCGCATCCTCATGATCGACCCGGCGAGCGTTCAGGTCGCGGTCGCAGAAGGGGTTGCCAATCTCAGTGGCTCAGTGCCGACGCGAACCGACGCCCGGCTGCTGGAGGAGCTCACGCGAAGGCTCGAAGGGGTCGTTCGGGTCAACAGCGACGTCGGATTCGAGTTGGACGACGCCCGGGCACCCGACGCCTGAGGCCTCTTCCCGTCCTGGGAGTTTCTGGCAATCTCTTGACGAATCGCCAGAAATGGAACAAAGTCGCTCCTTCACGCGTTGAACCAGTCCCGAAGGGGAAGAGGTACCGAATGGTGTTGGCGCTGAATGATCTGTTGTTCGAGCCCGATGAGACGTGGCGGGAGTCCGCTGCGTGCGCCGGGACCGACAACGCGCGCTTCTTCCCGCCCGGTGACGAGGACCCGAATGTCGCTGAAGCCAAGGCCGTATGTGCGGCGTGCCCGGTGCGCGACGACTGCCTCCAGTACGCTCTGTCCACGAACCAGACTGAGGGCGTTTGGGGCGGCATGACCGGCTCGGAGCGTCGCCGACTTCGGCGCCGACTGCGGGATCGGGAGCGTCGCGCCTCCTGAGAGGAAGCCAATCGGCTATGGATCCAACACCCGCCGTGAGCGGCGGAGAATGTCTACTCGTGGGCGCGGCGGCGGAGAGGGCGCTCGCCAAGGCTTCTCGAGTCGTTGCCGGCGGAGAAGCGTGGACCACCACACCCGACGATGGCGACGCCACCCGGGAGTTGTCTGCCATGAACGGTGGGTGGGGCGGCCCGCTGATCGTGAGTATGCCCCGAACCGGCTCCACGCTCTTTGGCACGCTGTTTTTGATGGCATCGGATCCACCTGGATCCGAGAACTCACTGTTCGATCGGTACGTCCATGAGCCTGTAGCTCCCGTGTTCTGGCAGGGTCGAGGCCTCGATGCGACCGCCCAGATCGTGGCTCCCCAGCTGACCGCTCGAGACATCGTCCAAGAGTCCGCCTATCAGTTCACGACGGATGCCATGGCGCGGTGGTTCCTCGAGCGCGCGAAGCCCCCGGTCGTGTTCCTCGTGCGGCATCCCCAACGCGCCTGGCCGTCGCGGTGGCGGGTCATGTTGCGAATGATGCGTGCCGACGATGCGCGTCAGGGCGACTGGGATCGCATCGACGCTGCTCTCATCGACAACGACTTCAGCAACGTCGGCGACCTTCTCACGGAGCGAGTCCGCCCTCCGGACAACGGCTGGTTCGCCTTCCTCACCGCAATCGAACGGTGTCGGAGCGGCGGTATCGACCACGTCATCATCGACAACACCCGCTTTCGGGAACATCCCGAGGCAGTCTTCCGCGAAGTGTGTCGGCGCTGGGGAATTCCTTTCGATCAGCGGCTGACCACCTGGCAGACGCTCGACGCGGTCCAGGATCGTGTCGTCATGGGGGAGATGGCTCGGAACGCGGAGTACGAGTGGTACTACGCCCGGACCTTGGGGAGCCAGCACGGCATCATCCGCGCCGACGACGACCTCCTCGACCCGGCGTGTTTCCCTGCTGAGCTGCGCGGGGAATCGGTCGACGGCCTCACCATCGATGAGGCGGTCACGTGGTACCGGGACCTGTTGACCCGGCCGGAGGTACTCAGCTTTCGCTGATCGTCACCGATGAGATCACGCAGTCCTCGGTCGGGCGCTCACCCGCCCGCGGTGCGGCGGCGATTGCGTCGACGGCATCCATGCCCGACGTCACCATGCCGAAAATCGTGTAGGCGTGGGGGAGTCCTACGTCCTCCAGACAGATGAAGAACTGGCTCCCGTTCGTATTCGGACCGGCGTTGGCCATCGCCAGCGTTCCGCGCCGATACGCTCCAGGGCCGTCGAGCTCGTCGGCGAACCGGTAGCCGGGACCACCCCGACCCGTCCCCGTCGGATCGCCGCCCTGGATCACGAAGCCCGGTACGACACGATGGAAGATGACGCCGTCGTAGAAGCCTTCTCGGGCGAGGAACACGAAGTTGTTCACCGTGTTCGGCGACCGGTCGGCGAGGAACGACAGCTCGATGTCCCCGTGATTCGTGTGCAGCGTGGCTGCGTACGACTTCGTGGTGTCGAGGACCATCTCCGGGGGGCTCGAGTATTGCTGGGCCATGGCTTCCTTTGGTTCGCTCCGCAGGACAGTAGTGCCGACCCGACGCTTCGAGAGATCGCAGTTGGTCGCGGCATCGGCGGCTCGCCGGCGGTAGATTCGACGCCGGGAGGGAGGTCGAGTGACCGCAGTGCTCGGGTTCGGCGGCTACGCGCCTGAACGCATCATGACCAACGACGACTGGGCGGCGTTGGTCGATACCGATGACGAGTGGATCACCACTCGAACCGGAATTCGCCGGCGCCACTTCGCGGCGGACGACGAGTCGACCCTCGACCTGGCCCATGAGGCCGCGCTGGTGGCGATCGCTGATGCCGGCATGACGGCGGCTGATCTCGACGAGATCATCGTTGCCACCGACACCCCCGAGGTGTACACCCCGGACACGGCTGCGTTGCTCCAGGATCGGCTCGGTGCCGGCAACATCCCCACATACGATCTCGGGGGCAGCGGATGCGCCGGATGGATCCAAGCGCTCGATGTCGCCCGTGCCCGTATCGCCTTCGAGCCGAAGGTGGTGCTCGTCGTTGGGGTCGAGTTGATCTCGCGACTGATCTCGTGGGCGGATCGATCGACAGCGGTGCTGTTCGGCGACGCCGCCGGGGCCGTTGTCCTTGGGCTCGGTGCCGGTAGAGCCGAGCTGCTCGATGTGGTCACCGGAACGGACGGCAGCAAGGCATCGATCCTCACGCTGGAAACCGGTGGCACCCGCAAGCCGTTCAATGCGGAGTCGCTCGCCTCCGGGGCCTATCAGTTTCTCGCAATGGACGGACGAGAAGTCTTTCGTGAGGCCGTCGGCCGCATGGCCGACACGGTTGGCGGCGTCCTGCGGCGCATCGACCGCTCCGTTGACGACGTTGCCCTGGTGATTCCGCACCAGGCCAACAAACGCATCATCGATGCAGTCCGCAAGCGAGTCGGGCTCGAGCCCGACCGGGTCTACGTCAACGTGCAGGAGTACGGCAACACCGGCTCCGCATCCGTGCCGTTGGCCCTCTGGGAAGCCGTGGGCGCCGGACGGATCGCAGCAGGCGATCTCGTCATCCTCACCGCCTTCGGTGCCGGCTTCCATTGGGCGGCGGCTGCCGTGCAGTTCTAGGCCGG
Source organism: Acidimicrobiia bacterium (assembly GCA_030066755.1). Lineage (GTDB taxonomy): Bacteria > Actinomycetota > Acidimicrobiia > Spongiisociales > UBA5794 > JASJAX01. Next base: position 175 of record JASJAX010000186.1, on the reverse strand, counting down.
GCCTTCGGCCCGGCGGTACTGAGTATCGAGTACAAAGCACCGAGTACTGAGTACTCAGAGTGCGGACTCCCGATAGTCCCCCCGGAGGGTGTCGGGTTGCGCGACTGGCCCGACGCCCTTGGCGTTCTCCCTCTTGGATCCCCCTCCCTTTCAGGGAGGGGTGGCCTCGACGAAG
>JASJAX010000038.1 GCA_030066755.1 Acidimicrobiia bacterium | reverse complement strand
GCCGCCCGGCGGCTGCATCGCCCGGTCGAGCCTGGCGGGATCGAGATCGAGTTGATTGGCGACCCTCACTACGTTTGCGGGGTCGTCGCCACCGCGGCGCCGGAGTTCGCGGCGGATTCGTTCCCGCACTGGGGCCGTTGCCCCCACGAGTTCCTTGGTGCGAGCGAGGTTGATCGCCATTGCAGAGACGTATGCGCTCCGGGGAGGTGGGAGCGGGCGACTCTGCTCCGCTGGGGGACCGAGGCGCCGACCCCGGCTGACCATCCACACCACGCCGGCGATCGCAGACATCCACAATGCGACCCGCCACCGTCCGGGAATGCTGGCGAGGCCGGTGATGGGCTCATACCCGTGGTTGTACTCGGCAACAATCACCGGACGAGTGGGGGGCCCTGCGAGGATCAGCGCCAGTGCTGCATTGTCGGCCATGTCGAGTGCATCGTTCGACAGGATCGACGCGTCGGCGATGGCCCAGATCGATCCGGCTTCGACGTCCACCGTGCCGACGGCCGGGGAGTCGATGGGTCCGATGATGGCCAGGAGGGGGCCGGCCTCGGCGTAGACCGTTTCGTCGGGCACCGAGATCCGTTCGATCGATGAGATCGTCGGGTACGGGATTGACGGCCCCAATGATCCTGTCCCGGCCGGTGCCGTATCGAGGTCGATGCCCAGCAATGTTTCGAGCGGTTGGGCGGCAACGACGAGCCGGCCGCCCGCCACGACGAAGTCGCGAAGTGCCTCACCATCGGGCTGCGGCAGCGGCTCGCCACCGATGACGACCACAGTGGTTGCAGGGTCCGGGGTCGACTCGGCAAAGCCGACGCGAGTGATGGAAACGTCGTAGTCGTTCACCTCGAGCAGCTGCCGGAAGGCCTTCACCCCGTCGCCATTGGTCGAATACGAGGAGCCGGGCGGCGCCGAGCGCCCATCCGGGTCGCCCCCGCCGGCAGCAACGAGCTGGAGGAGGACGAAGACCCCGATGGCGCTGAGGAGTGCAAGGGCGACCCGTCCGCGGAACAACTGATCACCCATGCGCCGACAACTCCTCGATCACGCGACCCCAGCCCTGCTCGGCGGCTTGCGCATCGTGCGACGTCGCGTGGCGTTGGCCGTATGCGACACGGTCGAACGTGGTTGTGAGCTCGGCCATGGTCGCCGTCGGCACGGCGCGGCGTATTGCGCCGCTCGTCGAGGTGGTGTCGCGCGGCACGGCGCCGCGGTCGGCGAGACGGAGGGCACCCGCCTCGAACCAGAGCCGCACCGCCATGCCGTAATCGCCGGCGTCGGCGGCTCGCTGCGCCCGGCGTTCGAGGTCGGCGGCGGTACGCGCGACTGTGCCGAGGCTGGGGCCGTCGCTTCCCGCATCGTGCCGACGACGCCGAGCGGCGTTGCGCAAGAGGAAGAACGCCACGGTGGCGACCGCCAGCACGGCGACGAGGATCCAGAGCGTCGGGCTCGACAGGATCTGACCGATCTCGTCCGGGACCAGACCGGCGAGCCACTCGGAGAACCGCTGCAACCAGCCCGGCGGCGAAGGTTCGGCCCGCTGGTATTCGCGGCCCTCCAGGATCGACGCAGCCTCACTTCGCGCCTGATCCGCGTCGATAGCGCTCGGCGGCGTGTCACGGTCGGCGAGCGTGCGGAGACGCGTCTCAACTGCAGCGGCATCCCCGGAAAGGAGGCCGGCACCGTCGACAGGGCTCCCATCGACCGACGTGACCGCCGAGATCTCACGGCGCGCCGCTTCATCACCACCGGCCGCTGCGGCGGCGAGCTCAGCGAGTTCGGGAAGCGAAACCTCGTCGGCGGCTGCCGGCGTGCTACCGACGACCACGGTGGTGACGAGCGCCACCGCAGTCAGGAGCCGCCGGCTGCTCAACGGAAGATCGATGGAGGCGGCTCGTCCGGGTCCTCTTCCGGCTCGTCGAGCATCGATGCGGCGAGCTGAAGGTCGAAGCCCTCACGACGGACCCGGGCGTCGTAGTAGGCCGCCGTGAGCAGGCACGACGCCAACGGCGATACCAGTGCACTCACGACCGCATTCCCGACGTTGTCGGCAAAGAGGAAGAGTTCGGTGTTGTTGGAGAAGGCGGCGGCCAGCAACGGCGCCGTGACCACGATCCCGGTGATTGCAAAGGCAAAGGCGCTGAAGAGCAGCAATCCGAGGAGCGGCCACCGTCGGCCTCGAGCGAGATCCCAAGAGCGACCCATCGACTCGGTCGCCCGGGTTCCCTCCGCCCAGAAGGCAACGGTGGCAAACGCCAGACCGAGGCCGATGAAGATCCCCGGAATGATCAGAGCGATGAACCCGGCGACAATCGCCAATCCGATGAGCAGGCTCAGCCCGATGAACGGGAACAGACGCGCAACGGCGACACGGAAGCCGTCCTGCCACGATGGCACCGTTCCGATGTATCCCCGGGTGGTCAATACCAGCGTGGCGCCGGCGGAAAGGAATGAAGCGCCGATGCTGAGTACGGCGATCGAGAGGGCGGTAGCGGCGTAGCTGGTGGTGTCCCGCACGATGAGCACGCCCCCGTCACCGATGGCCAGGACCTGGCCGCGTTCCAGGATGTAGGAGAGCACGCCGACCGGGATCGTGATGATCGCCGCCACGATGAACAGGTCCTTGAAACCCTTGCGCCAGAGCCGGAAGCCGGCGTCGATCAACTCACCGAAGCGCAGTGGTTCGAGTTGCGGGGCGGTCGGCTGGCGATCCATGGCAGCGACGTTACTCGGCCTCGGCCGCCATTCCGGCGATTCACTGCACGCGGAAGACCCAGCGGTACTCACCGAAATCGACGCCGCCGACAACCCGTTCGTACCGAACGACGACGCTGTGGAGGCCTGGCTCCCAATCCTCGAACAGCTGACCCGGACCAGGTGCCCAGGTCCACACTGCCGTTGGTTCCACGTACGTGAACTCGGATTCCGGCACCGGCAGGCTGTCGATGAAGACTTCGATCTCGTAGCCGATGGCCATGTCGATCGTCAGGTCGGTCTGACGGAGCACGGTGTCGCCGTCTCCCGGAACGATCGATTCGATGGCATCCGGGAGTTCCGGCAACGGTGCATCGGGCGACAGAACGACGGTGAACACGACGACGGCGATCAAGGCCACGCCGAGCGCGAGATAGATCAGTCGATACCGCAAGTCGCTCACAGCGAACGACGTTACCGTCCCGCGATCAGGTACCGGCGACGCGGCGGCGGGTGCTCCCGCAGTGGCGCACTACGCTCCCGACGATGCGCCTCAATCCCGTCCTCGGGGAGCTCGGCTCCTACTCGATTGCGACGCTCTTCGAGCGGGTGGCGCAGCGACGCGCCGACGGGCTACCGGTCATCGACTTCACGGTCGGCGACCCGATCGAGCCGACGCCACCGTTCATCCCGAACGCGCTACGCAATGCCGTGCCGACGGTGTCGCAGTACCCGCTCACAGCCGGCATGCCGGAGACCAAGCGGGCGATGGCCGACTACCTGGGGCGCCGTTTCGACGTATCCGTCGATCCGGACACCCAGGTGTTGATCACGTCGGGGTCGAAGGAGGCCGTGTTCAGCAGTCCGCTCGCATTCGTGGATGCGGAACGAAACGACACCGTGGTCTTCGGCAGCCCGAGCTATCCCGTCTACGAGTGGGGGGCTCGGCTCGCCGGCGCCGCAGTCCACCAGGTGCGTCTCAGCGGCGACTTCGTGCTCCGTGCCGAGGACATCGCCCACGAGGTGTGGCAGCGAGCAGGGCTGGTCTGGGCGTGTAGTCCGCACAACCCGACGGGAGCGGTCGCGACGGCCGACGAGCTCGGTGCGTTGCTCGAGCGAGCCCGGGCTCACGACGCCATGTTCATGTCGGACGAATGCTATGTCGACCTCTACGAGGAGGATGCGTTCACCAGCGGTCCGGCCTCGGCACTCCAGGTTGCGGGCCCCGACTTCTCTGGGATGCTCGCCTTCTACAGCTGCTCGAAGCGGTCCGGGATGACGGGCTACCGGTCGGGCGCCATCGTTGGCGATGCCGATGCCATTGCCGCTCTCCGGCGACTACGGGCTGCCACCGGGACGGCGTCACCCCACTTCGTGCAGGCGGCTGCGACCGCTGCGTGGAGTGATGACACCCATGCCGCCGAGCGGCGGCGCCTGTTTGCCGCCAAGCGATCGGTGCTGCGAGGTGCCTTCGAACGTGTTGGCTATCGTGCAGTTGCCTCGCGGGCCGGGTTGTACCTGTGGGTGGCCGTGGGGGACGACATCGAAGTAACGGATCGCCTGCTTGCGCAAGGGGTGGTCGTGTCGCCGGGTCGGTTCTTCGGTCCCGGTGGCGAGGGATATCTGCGGCTGGCGCTGGTGCCGCCGCTCGAGGAATGTGAGGCTGCCGTGGAGGTAGTGGTGGAGTGTCTGGCGTGAGCAATGATCGAGCGATCATCGAAGCTGTCTACGCCGACCTGGATCGATTGGGAGATGCCGCCGGGGCGGTCGAACGGACAATCGCCGCGCTCGACCGGGGCGAACTCAGGGTGGCCGAGAAGCATGACGGCGAATGGGTGGTCAATGACTGGGTGAAGGAGGCGATCCTCCTCTACTTCCGGCTCGCCAACCTCGAGACCAGTGAGGCCGGGCCGTTCGAGTACCACGACAAGATCCCCACCAAGACCGGCCTCGCCGAGGCCGGGATCCGGGTCGTGCCCCCGGGGACGGTGCGGTATGGAGCATTCTGCGAGCCGGGTGTGGTGGTCATGCCCGGGTACATCAACATCGGCGCCTACGTCGGTGGCGGCACCATGGTCGACACCTGGGCCACGGTCGGGTCGTGCGCCCAGATCGGGCGGGACGTGCATCTTTCGGGCGGCGTCGGCATCGGAGGCGTCCTGGAGCCACCGGGCGCTCGACCGGTGATCGTTGAAGACGGGGCGTTCATCGGGAGTCGGTGCATCGTGACGGAAGGAGCGATCATCGGCGCCGGTGCCGTGCTCGGCGCCAACACCACGATCACGTCGTCGGTGCGGATCATCGACGTGACGGGGGAGGATGCCGTTGAGTACCGGGGGGAGGTTCCGCCCAACGCCGTGGTCGTGCCCGGAGGGCGGGCCCGTGAGTTCCCGGCGGGCACGTACTACCTCCAAACGCCGCTGATCATCGGATGGAGGAACGACTCGACGGATCGCAAGACGACGCTCAACGAGGCGCTGCGCGTGTTTGGAGTACAGGTATGAGCACCCTGGTCGACACTCTGGTCGAGCTGGTCGATACGCCGTCGGTGACGGGGAGCGAAGGCCGTATCGCCACGCTCATCGCCAGCCGTTTGATGCCGGTGTGGACCCTGCAGGCGACCCACCGGATCGGCAACTCGCTCGTCGTCGGCGAACGGACCGGTCGTCCGCTCATGGCGATGTACGGCCATCTCGACACGGTGCCGGAACAGGACAACGGGATCGCCTTCGTGGACGACGGCGTCGTCTACGGGCTCGGCACGTCGGACATGAAGGCGGGCCTGGCGGTCATGGTCCATCTGCTCGAGGACGAGGAAGTGCGTTCCGGGCCGTACGACGTCGTCGGTGTGTTCTACGACAAGGAAGAGGGCGCACATGACGACAACGGTCTCGAGGCGGTCCTCGACCATGCAGACTGGTTGTCCCAAGCGGAGCTGTCGATCGTGATGGAACCGACCGATATGGCGCTCGAGCTCGGGTGTAACGGTGTGATGAACGCCGACGTCATCTTCCATGGTCATGCGGCGCACAGCGCCCGGCCGTGGCTCGGGGAGAACGCCGTGACCAAGGCGGGCGAGTGGCTGGCGATGATGCACCGGTTCGACACTGAGGAGGTGGACGTCGGTGGTCTTGGCTACCGAGAGGTCTTCTCGGTGACGCAGGCGGAGGGCGGCATCGCCAACAACGTGCTCCCGGCGAAGTTCCGCCTCAACATGAACTACCGCTTCCCACCGGTGTACACGCTCACCGAGGCCGAGCAACGGCTGAGGCTGGTCACTGAGGCGGCCGACGAGGTTATCGTGCGCGATCGTGCACCGGCCGGCACGATCCCCGAAGGGAATCCTCACCTGGAGCGCCTCGAAGCGCTCGTTGGAGGCGAACGTGCCCCGAAGCAGGGCTGGACCGACGTTGCGCGCCTGACGAGCCGGGGAATCCCAGCCGTCAACTTCGGGCCGGGTGTGGTGGCACAAGCGCACCAGAAGACGGAACACGTTCCGGTCGAGAACCTCGAGCGGGTCTACGCCATCATGCGGGAGTTCTTGCTCAACTAGTCCGGAGTCGACCGCCTGCGGCAGGCTCTCGCTACTCGCTACTCGCTACTCGCTACCGGAACGATCGGCATCACCGTCAGTTTCGGGAGCAAGTAAGCGATGATTGGGCCGATGCCTGCGGCGAAGGCGATCGTCCCAAAGCCGACCGTGCCTCCGAGCGACCAGCCGATCGCGAGCACCGTCACCTCGATACCGGTACGGACGACGCCGATGTTGATGCCGCGCCTCGCCAAGCCGGTCATAACGCCGTCGCGGGGGCCGGAGCCCATCCTCACGCCGATGTAGAGGCTCGTTCCGAGGCCGATCAGGCACACGCCGCTGAGCATGGCGAGCCAGCGTATGGGAAGGCTGGCGAACTCTTCGGGAAGGAGGTCGAGGCTGCGATTGAGCGCGTTGCCGATGATGGCGACGTTGAGGATCGTCCCCAGGCCGATGCGCTCACCCAGCGGGATCCAGAGAAGCAGGACCACGATGCCGGTGAGGATCGTCACGGTGCCGATGGCCAAGCCGGTCCGCTCCGCCACTCCCTGGTGGAGGGTCTGCCACGGCGAGAGCCCGAGATCGGAAACGACCATCAGGGCGATACCGAAGCCGAATACCACGAGCCCGATGAGGAGTTGGGTGAACCGGCGACCGAGACGCTGGCGGGGGAGAGGGAGCATGAACGCTGCAGCGTACCGCCGCCCAAATGCTCAGCGGCGAGGCTGATGCCCCGCCGCTGAGTGGCGATCCTGGAGGTGAGATCGGTCTAGGGGTAGAGAATCTGGGCGGTCCAGCGCAGCACCGGATCCGTGGCTATCGGCAGTGTCGTGTTTGCGTCGGAGTCGATGACAACGGCCAAGGCGCGTGTCGCACCGTCCACCACGATGCCGGTGTCAGGAGTTGTGGCCAAACCGGCCTCGACCCGCAGGAGTTCGTCCCAGTCGCCGCTCGTGAGCACGTCACCAGGCGACCCGGTGTTGGCGAGGTAGAAGCTGATGGTGAAGTCGTCCCAGACCGGATCGGTCAAGTCCGGAACGAAGGCCGGAGTACCGCTGGGGTCGTTGATCGGGAAGAACTCCACGCTCGCATCCGCTCCGCATCCGTTGGCGAACCGTGCAACCTCGCTGTAGATGGCGCGATTGCCCACGTGTCCGGCGACTGTCAGCGACTCCTGACGAAGATCGATGGAACCCGTCGACACAGTCGCCGTCGCAAACTGGACGAAGTTGGTGGGCGAGCTTGCGTCGTCGCCTGCCGTCACGTCGAAGCAAGGTCCATTGATGTCGATGGTGGCGGATTGGAAGTTCTGCGTCATCACGGCGGCCGCTGCCGGGACCGCAATGAGCATCAGCGCGATGAGGATGCCTGCTCCTCGGCGCGTCATGCGCATGTTCATGGTGTGTCCTCCAGGATCACTTGTGGGTCATGGGGCAGCGCATCCGTGCTTCTCTCAGTGATATCGGCCACGCTGCGTGGTTGCTTGAGGGTCAAGAAGAGGAGGGCGGCTGCGAGCAGGAGTTCGACCAACGTGATCCAGGCCAGGTCCCACCGCATGATGAGGGTCGTGCGGTCGAAGACTTCACGGAAGACCTCGAAGATCCACGTCTCGAGCACCACGGCGATCGCAACCGAACGACCGAGCACATCGAGCCGAGGCAGGCCAGGCCGGATCATCGGCCACGCCATCAGCAGGACGGCGGTGAAGCCCATGCCGATCGTCGACACCGTGACGATGGTGGCGAATGTGTTGTTGCCGGCGGTGGCGACGTCGGTGACGTCCATGCCCAGATAGGGCAAGAACCCGCCCCACAGCCGCACGGAGACCAGGATGCCCTGGACATTGGCGACGACGACGATCCATCCGACCTTCGATGCGAGCACTGCGAGGCAGGCGATCAGCGCATTGCGCACCATGGACTCGTAGTCGGGGAGCTCGGGTTCGATGGTGGGCGGGTGTTGGTCTTCGGGATCCCAGAAACCGCCGGGGACAAGAGGGACCGGCAGGTCATCCAGAGGGATGTCCGGCATGTGCTCGGGGAAGACGCTGGTTTCGTGCGACGAGGTCATGGTGTCGTGATTTCCACGGTGAGATCGCTTTGGACGAATATCGACGCCCCACCGCCCACATTGAGGCTCCATGTGAAGTCGACATCGACGACGCCGGGGCCGACCGAGGTGTGATCGAGCACCAGCGAGTGCCCCTGGACCGGTGAGAATGCGACCGGAGTGCCCGGTGTGCCGTCGGTCGACCATTGCACGACATCGAGCCCGGAGGCGTTGACGAACCGGAGAGTCCCGGGTGCCAGGTTGGCGAGGTTGGTGCCGCTGATGCCGATCAACTCGGCGGAGCTCCCCGACAGCGTTGCGTTGTCGGTCGAAACACGCAGCAGGTAGGTGGCTTGTGCCGAAACCGAACCAATCACGGTCAACGACGCACGACTACCGGGTGCGCGGTCGGCGAGGGGGAGCTGGTTGTCGACCACGACGGCGTCGAGCCGTGGCGTCTCGTTCAGCCGATCGCTCGTCGACAGGTCCACTCTGACCCTCAGGTACCGGTCGCCGTCGTGGGAGAAATCCAGGACCGACGGCAGGTCGGCCAGTGACCAGGCGCTGGTTGCCGTGCCGTCCGGCCCGACGAAGGCGGAGGGGGGATCGGTGTCACTCGTGGCAATCCGGACCTCGAGGTCGGTCACACCGGAGTTGACGGCACCCGAGAAGTCGATCTCCCCGAAGACGTCGGTGCCGGTTCCGGTATCGAATGTGGCGCTGGTCCAGGTACCTGTGACCGGGAAGAGACCTTCGGCGGCACCGGCAGCGACAGTGGAGGGAGACGGCCACACGTACTGGCGCCCTTGTTTCATGCCCAGCACGTTGGTCTCGTCGTTGGTCGAACGGTCCTCGTAGGCCAGGAAGAAGTCGGCCCCGGCCGACGCGATCTCGATCGCACGGGTCGCGGTCACGTCGAGATTGCTGGTGAGTAGGCCGTGGCCGACGCTGCCGCCTGCGCACGAGAACGACGAAGTTGCACCAGCACCGTCGGTGACGGTGAACGACGTCGACGCCGCCGGGCAGGCGGCGGCGATGTACTCGCTGTTCGTGACGATCAGGTAGCGAGCGCCGAGCGCCGTGCGCGGCAAGAACGTGATCGAATCACGTCCGTCACCATCGTCCTGCGACAGGGCACCGACGGCGCGGCCGGCGGCAGATCCGCCGGCGCTCACCGCGATGCCGTCGTCCGCACCGCCTCCGCCCGGCGTCCCTGCCAACACGAGTTCTTCCCCGCGGAACAGCGGCGTGGTCGACCCGCCGGACGAGGAGCGCGTCACGAGCACATCCGTCGCGGTGCCGGTGGCGTCCTCGCCGTCGGCGCCGACACGCCCCGTCGAGGAGACGCCGTACCAGGTCATCGATCGCACGGGGTGCAACGCAGTGGCGTCCTCTCCGTTGGTGGTTGCGTGGTGGGCGAGGACGGGGGTGGTCGCCTCGATGATCAGGGTTTCGCCCGTGGAGATCTCGTCTGCGGTCTCGACCCAGGTAGCGCCTCCGCCACCAGGGACGGCGACACTGCCGATGGCGACCGGTTCGGTGCCGGCGTAGAGCGTGACGGTGCTCCCGCCGAATGGCGCATAGAACGACAGCAGCTGGCTGGTGACACCGTCCTCGCGGTTCGACGGGACGACGAACCGCGTACCCGCCCACGAAACGGGGATCAGCGTGTCGAGGCCGTTGCCGATGCCGCGGGCAGCGATCGGCCCGGTGACCCGGTACTCGCTGGTCGACGTGTTGCCGGCAAAGGTTGTGCGGTCCCCGTCATCGATCGTTGCAGTGAGCGTCCCCGACGTGCCGTCCATTTCGATCGTGTTGGCGTCGACGTAGCTCGCGACGGCAACGGTTTGGGCGCCGGTGTAGGCGCCGGAGACGGTGTAGTACACGGGCTTCGGCGAGCTGTAGGTGAAGACGGGCGCCTGCCCGTGGTTGGCCGGCACTGCGGCGACGCCTGCCGAGTAGCCGTAGTACACGCAGAACGAGGTGGCGCCGCCGGCGGGGATGTCGTCTACCTGAACCCAGCTGGTTGTGGTGTTTTCGAACCAGATCGGCAGCTCGGTGACCCCATCCGAAGCGATCACTCGTACATCGCCGTAATCACCCTGGAGGAGGCCGGCAGATGCCAGAGACCCCGGTGACCAGGGGATTTGCACGGGGTACTCCGTCACCGACGTCGTGCCCGCAGCGTGGTCGACGGCGAAGCATTCTCGGGTGTTCCAGTCTGCGTTCCACCACGGCGTCGCCGGATCAGGGGCGGAGACGCCCGCCGGCCCGATCCTTGCCAGGGTGAGAGCGTCGGCGACGTCCTGGGCGGTAGTGCCGTTGTGTGTCCCCGCATCGAACTCGGCTGTAGCCGACCAGGACGCCGCCAAACCTTGGGTGTAGTCGTAGATCCCCGCCGCGGGCCCCTGCAGGGTGGCCTGGGCGCGCTCGTAACCGACCGTCGTGATGGAACCGGACGCCGTGCCGGGCGACAGCGCCACCAATGCAAAAGCGAGCATGACGAGCATGCGCCGCCGATGCCGGGTCCGGATGGAGAGCCGGTGCGTGTTCATGATTGCGGGGATGTCCTTCTTGCCCACAAACTGGGGGCTACCAGTGATTTCGGTCCCGTCAGATGGGCGCTTGAGAGGTTCTGACTAGTCACTTCGGGGTTCCGGCCGACGTGGGACCGGCAACAGCGAGCGGGTTTGCGAGGCGCCTCCATGGCCGAGGTGATTGCCCCGCACCCGGCCGGGGGTACCATCGCGCCTCATGCCGGTAGACATCGATATCGCCAAGGTCGCCAAGCTGGCGCGTCTCGAACTGAGTGCCGAGGAACTGGAGCGCTACGGAGCGCAGCTCGGAGACATCCTCGAGCACGCAGAACGTGTCCAAGCCCTGCCCACGGAGGGGGTACCGCCGACATCGCATCCCCTCCCGATGACGAATGCGTTTCGTTCCGACGAGGTCACCGGGTCGCTCGATCGCGACGATGTGCTTGCAGCCGCGCCCGACGCCGACGGCCCGTACTTCCGGGTGCCCAAGATCCTCGGCGAAGAGGTGGAGGGCGACAACGGATGACCGATCCGGCCGACCTCACACTCGGCGAGGCCGCTGCGGAACTACGGAGCGGGTCGCTGTCCGCCCGAGAGCTTCTCGACGCCGTCACCGCTCGTGCGGCCAACACCGAGGCGCAGCTCCATGCCTTTCTCACGCTCGATCGGGACGGTGCGCGGACGGCAGCGGAGGCCGCCGACACCGCAATTGCCGCAGGTGAGGACCTCGGTCCGTTGATGGGGATCCCGATCGCCGTCAAGGACAACATGTGCACCCGGGGCATCGAAACCACTGCAGGTTCGAAGATCCTGTCGGGATACGAACCTCCGTACGACGCGACGGTCGTCAGCCGCCTGCGCGATGCCGGGGCAGTCATCGTCGGCAAGACGAACCTCGATGAGTTCGCCATGGGCTCGTCGACCGAGAACTCGGCCTACGGCCCAACGCACAACCCCTGGGACACCGACCGGGTCCCCGGCGGCTCGTCTGGGGGATCGGCTGCCAGCGTTGCCGTCGGTTCGTCGATCGCCGCACTTGGGTCTGATACGGGCGGGTCGATTCGCCAACCCGCATCGCTGTGCGGAATCGTCGGTGCGAAACCGACGTATGGCCTGGTCAGTCGGTATGGCTTGATTGCGTTCGCGTCCTCGCTGGACCAGATCGGTCCGTTCGCTCGCAACGTCGGCGACACGGCGACACTGCTGGAAGTCGTCGCCGGGTTCGACATTCGCGACGCCACCTCGTTCCGCGGTGCCCGCCCCGACATTGCGGGTGGGCTCACGGCCGGTGTTGCCGGGGTCCGCGTCGGCATGGTGAAGGAACTGATGGGCGACGCGATCGCGCCTCCGGTTCGTGCAGCAGTGCAGCGGACCATCGATCTGCTCGATGATGCTGGAGCAGAGATCGTCGAGATCTCGATGCCGTCATTCGACTACGCGCTGTCGGCGTACTACCTGATTGCCCCGGCGGAGTGTTCGGCCAATCTGGCCCGGTTCGACGGCGTTCGCTACGGGCTGCGGGTCGACGGCGAAACCACCGAAACGATGATGGGACGGTCGCGAGCTGCCGGATTTGGTCCTGAGGTGAGCCGGCGGATCCTGCTCGGCACGTACGCGCTCAGCGCCGGTTACTACGACGCGTTCTACGGACAAGCCCAGCGAGTTCGCACGCTGGTGCGGCGGGACTTCGCCGCCGCATACGAACAGGCGGATGTCTTGGTTTCACCGACCGCGCCATCCACCGCGTTCCCGATCGGCGCCAAGACGGCCGACCCGCTCGAGATGTACTACCAGGACATCTGCACCATCCCGCTCAATCTGGCGGGGGACCCCGGCATGTCGGTACCCGTTGCTCTCGATGACGACGGGCTCCCGATCGGCTTCCAGGTGATGGCTCCTGCGCTCGGCGAGAAGGTCATGTTCCAGGTCGGGGCTGAGGTCGAACGCCTCGTGGCGTTCGACTCGAGGCCTGCCCTCGCAACGTCGGAGGTGACACTGCCATGACCGACGAAGCGCGGGTCGACTGGGAAGCCGTCATCGGGATCGAAACCCATGTCGAACTGCAGACGGCTTCGAAGATGTTCTGCGGGTGTCCGGTCTCGTTCGGGGCGCCACCCAACACGACCGTGTGCCCCGTGTGCCTCGGATTGCCCGGTGCCCTCCCGGTGCCCAACGAAGCCGCTATCGAGGGCATCCTCCGGATCGGCGCAGCGTTCGGATGCGAGCTGGTGTCGTACTCCGAGTTCCACCGGAAGAACTACTTCTACCCGGATCTGCCGAAGAACTATCAGATCTCTCAATACGACCTGCCGCTGTGTGTCAACGGCTCAGTCGAGATCGAGACCGACGAGTCGAGTTCGACGATCGGGATCACGCGCGTGCACATGGAAGAGGACACCGGCAAGAGCCTGCACGTCGGTGAGGGTGGCCGGATTGCCGACGCCGACCACTCGCTGCTCGACTTCAACCGTTCCGGTGTGCCGCTCGTCGAGATCGTCAGCGAACCCGACATTCGATCGGCCGCCGAGGCGCGTGCCTATGGATCGGAGATCCAGCGCATCGTGCGGTCACTCGGCGTCTCCGACGCCAGGCTCGAAGAGGGCAGCATGCGCTTCGACGCGAACATCTCGGTGCGCCGCCGAGGCGACGAGGAGTTCGGCACACGCACCGAGGTCAAGAACGTGAACTCGCTGCGATCGCTCCAAGGCGCCATTGCGTTCGAGATCGAACGCCAGGTCCGGGTACTCGAAGGCGGCGGTTCGGTCGTCCAGGAGACCCGCCACTGGAATGAGGCAACCGGCGTCACAGCGTCGATGCGATCCAAGGAGGAGTCGGAGGACTATCGGTACTTCCAGGAGCCCGACCTCGTCCCCCTCGAGGTTGATGATGCGTGGCGGGAGCGGATCGTCGCATCACTTCCGGAGCTGCCGTCGGCTCGCCGGTCTCGCTACCGAGCGCTGGGCCTCGACATGATCAACGCCGGCCTGCTGGTCGACGACGCGGCGCTCGGATCGTTGTTCGACGACGCCGTCGCCGCCGGTGCCGATCCTGCTGCAACGGCCAATCGACTCACCGGCGAGGTCGTTGCCTACACCCGCCGCGAAGGTGTCGGAGTGAGTGAAACTGCGTTGACAGCCGATCACCTCGTCGAGCTCGGCACCATGGTGACCGAGGGCGATCTCTCGGCGACTGCCGCGAAAGACGTTCTCGCTGGTGTGCTGGCCGGTGAGGGGATGCCGCGCGCCGTGGCCGAGCAACGTGATCTCCTGCAGATCTCCGATCTGGGGGTGATCGAGGCCGCCGTGGAATCCGTCCTCGCCGAACATGCCGAGGCGGTAGAACGTATGCAGGGCGGTGACATGAAGCCGGTCGGTTTCCTCGTCGGCCAGGTGATGCGGGCGACCGGCGGGAAAGCTGATCCCAAGGCAGTGTCCGAGCTCATCCGGTCGCGGGCATCGTCGGAGACGTGAGCCGCATCTCCGTTGTCGCTGCAGAGTCGATCGAGGGCGTCGACCCAGCTCGAGTGTGGGCATTCGTAGCGGATCCGGCGAATGTCACGCGCTGGGCGCCAGTTCACGAGGCCGGGTTCATGGGCACCGAGCTTCCAAACGCCGGGCACACGCTGTTCCTCCACCGGGATCGGCGTGCTCGAGCCGATCGAGCGTGGCGATGCAGAATCGACGAGTGGGAGGCAGGACATCAGATCCGCTGTTCGCTCGAAACGCCCGGTCTCGCTGAGGAGCAGTCGATCACGATCGTCGTCGAGACCCGGGGGACCGGAGCTCACGCCGCTGCGGCCCTTTCGGTCGGCTATCGCGGTGATGTTCCGCCACTGTTGGCACCGGTCTACCGGTGGCGGATTCGGGCGATGGCGGAGCGAGCAGTTCGCCACGTCGTCGCGGCCGTGGCTTCATGAGCGCGGTCATCTTCGACTGCGATGGCGTGCTCGTTGACAGCGAGCCGATCTCGGAAGCCGCGTGGGCACGAACGCTTGCCGAATTCGGATACACCGTCCGGTCCGAGGAGTTCCATGAGTGTCTCGGCCGATCGCGGCGCGACATCCACCAACACTTCGCGGCCCGCCATCCGCTGCCCGGCTTCGAGGAGTTCGGTGCAGTGCTCGATCGAGAGATCCTTCCCGGCCTCGAGCACGAACTCGCTGCGTTCCCCGATGCGATGGAGTCCGTGCGGGAACTCGCACTGAACGGCGTACCTCTGGCGGTGGCGTCGTCCAGCCAACGTCGCGATCTCGACATCAAGCTGCGCGTGACGGGTCTCCGGCGCTATTTCGACTTCTCGATTGCCGGCGATGAGGTCAGGGCCGGGAAGCCGGCTCCGGACCTGTTCCTCGCTGCAGCCAACGCGCTGGGTGTGCCGGCTGCAGCGTGTCTGGTCGTCGAAGACTCGCTGCCGGGAGCCGAAGCGGCGCGCAGTGCAGGCATGCGGGTAGTCACCGTCGACCGGACGGGTGCGGTGCTCGGCGCGCTCGCTTCCGTGGACCGTCTCGACGGTCGGCTGTTGATGACGTGGCTCGGGTTGCGCTGATCAGTTGACGCGGGCGTTCACTGCGTCGACGACGCCGTCCATGGCCTTCTTGCCGATTTGGTCGAACGTTCGCTTCATGAATGGTGCGACGAGGCGCATCACGCCTTTGAACGTGAACTCGGCGACGTAGTCGATCTCGGTCCCGCCGTCGACGGCGCGGAAGCTGATCGTATCGCGACCGTCGAAGCGGGACGTGGAGGTCGCCAACACGGCCCGATGTGGTGCAACCCATTCCTCGACGACGTAGGTGAGCGGCAACGATCGGCCGGCAAACTTCGAGACGACGGCGAATTCGGTGCCGACGCCGACCGGCGCATCGCCGACCTTCGACGACTCGGTGATGCCCGGGTCCCAATCGACGACATTGGTGAAGTCGGCGACGAACGCAAAGGCCTCGTCTTGCGACATGGGGACGGTCCGCTGTTCCTGGATACGAATCACGATGGCTCCGTGGGGTCGATTCAACCGGTCTACGGAAGCACTCGGCCCTGCGGATGCCTCCGCGTCAGCCGGTGTTCCGCAACCCGGCGGCCAGACCGTTGACCGTGAGCAGGAGCGCTCGCTGCAAGTCCTCGCTCGGCTGTTCGGAAGCCCGAGCTCGTTCGAGGAGTGCGACCTGGAGATAACTGATGGGGTCGAGGTAGACATTGCGAATCGCGAGCGTGCGTTGCAGCACGCCGTAGCGATCGAGAAGATACGTCTCCTTCGTGATCTCCTTCACCTGGTGCACCGTCCGGAGGTACTCCTCGCGGATGGTGTCGAAGACGTGCCGGTACTCGTCCGGGACGAGTGTCTCGACGTACTGGGTGGCGACCGTCATGTCCGTCTTGACGAGCGTCATCTCGACATTCGAGATGTACGTGCGGAAGAACGACCAGTCGCGGTACATCTGGGCGATGGTGTCTGCAGCGCCTGCGGCTCGTGCGGCCTCGAGGCCCGTGCCGACGCCGAACCACCCAGGGACGATCTGACGGGATTGTGTCCACCCGAATACCCATGGGATGGCACGCATCCCACCGAGGCCGACGTTGTCGTCGGCGCCACCGGGCCGCCGAGCAGGCCGTGAGCCGATGTTCATGGCCCCGAGCTCTTCAACGGGTGTCGAGGCGAGGAAGTACGGCACGAGATCGGGCGAGTCGATCAGTTTGCGATACGCGGCAAACGCAGTGTCGCTGATCGTGTCCATGACCGCGTCCCAGTCATCGAGGACGGAATCAGGCTGGCGTGACGTTCGGTGCAGCAGGGATGCTTCGATGGTCGCCGACAATGCGAGTTCGAGGTTCGCCGACGCCAGCGACGGAAGCCCGTACTTGTCGGCGATCACTTCGCCCTGCTCGGTGATCTTGATACGGCCGTCGATCGTGCCCCAGGGCTGAGCCATGATCGCTTCGCCGGTCGGACCGCCGCCACGCCCCACCGTGCCGCCACGGCCGTGGAAGATCCGAAGGTCGACACCGTGGCCGCGTGCGACGTCGCGCAAGGCACGCGAAGCCCGATACAGTCCCCACTGGGAAGTGGTGATTCCTCCGTGCTTGTTGGAGTCCGAGTAGCCGAGCATGACTTCCTGGAGGTTGCCCCGCAGCCGGACGATCTGGCGGTACGGCTCGTAGCGCAGGAGTTCATCGAGGATGGCGCCGGCATTGCGCACCTCGTCGATGGTCTCGAACAGCGGAACGAAGCCGACCCGGGCCACCCCCGACGGGAGGTCGATCAGACCGGCCTCGCGAGCAAGTACGGCCGCTGCGAGGACGTCGTCGGCGCCGCGGGTTTCGGAGATGATGTAGCTCTCAATGGTCGGCTCACCGAACCGTTCGAGTGCTCGTCTCACGGTGTGGAAGGTCTCGAGCGTTCGCGCCGACTCACCGTCGAGCACCGTGGCAATGGGAGCTAACGGGCGGCTGCCGCCGAGCTCCTCGAAGAGCACGTCGGTTCGACTACTCCGGTCGAGGGACGCGTAGTCAATCCGGCCCTGGCGGTCGTAGAGCTGGGAGAGGGCGGCGTGGTGTTTGGTGGCGTGCTCCCGAATGTCCATCACGGCGAGATGAAACCCGAAGGCCGATACCCGCCGGATCAGGCGCGCCAGCGATCCGTTGGCGATCAGCTCACCTCGATGCGCCATCAACGAGCGGTGCATGATCTCGAGCTCAGCGCGCAGCTCGTGGGCGTCGAGATAATCCAGGCCCGGTTGATGTTGGGCCCCTTCTACGATCCGGCGGCGGGTGTTGTTGAGTCGCTGGTGGATGAAGGCGCACTTCTGGCGGTAGGCCTCGCCGGCTGAGAGTTCGTGGAAGCGTTTGTGAACTGCCGGAAGCTGCTCGGCATCTGATTCGAGCGATGCTGCGAGCTCGTCGGTCACGGCAACGATGCGCTCCGATGTGCTGAGCTCGGTCGACAGCTCCTCGATTGCAGCGATGAGCCCGCGCAGTGCGTGATCGTGTTGCGTCTCCAGCACGTCGAAGGTGACCTCTGGCGTCACGTTCGGGTTGCCGTCACGATCGCCACCGACCCACGTTCCGAAGTGGAGCGGAGCGGCCGAGAGGTCGAGGTTGACGCCAAGCCGAGCGAGTTGGTGGCTCAACTCGTCGTAGAGGTTGCCGGCGACGTCCCGGAAGATCTCGCTGAAGTAGAAGATGGCCGACCGAGCCTCGTCGACCGGGGTCGGGCGGCTCTTGCGCAGCTCGTCGGTTTGCCAGATGAGATCGATCAGTTCGGCGAGGCGGCGTTCAGTGCGGGCGAGGTCGGCTGAAGTCAGCCTGGGATCTGCCCGTTCGTCGAGGATCTCGGCAACGGCGCCGGTCTTGGTGAGGATCGAGCGGCGGGCCGCCTCTGTTGGATGCGCTGTGAAGACCGGCCGCAATTCGAGGCGGTGGGCGACCTCTGCGACGAGGTCCGTGCCGATACCCGCAGCGGCGATGCGATCGACGCTGGACTCCAGCAAGCTGCGCCGGGCTTCCTGCCGGGTGCTCTCTTCATCGAACCGGTGGGCCTGTTCGGCGACATTGGCCAGGTAGAAGTAGGTGGTGAAGGCACGGACGAGCTGGATCGTCGTCTCGAGGTCGAGGTTCGACAGGATCTCGTCGAGCTTGGTGTCGGCCTCGGTGTTGCGCTCGCCCTGGGCCTCTGCCGTCCGAATCTGCTTCGAAAGAGCCCGCACCTCCTCAACGAGGTCCAGCAACGATTGGCCGTGCTGGCGCACCAGCGTCTCCCCGAGCAGATTGCCGAGGAGACGGATGTCGGCCCGAAGCCGGGCGTCGGAGCTGATGTGCTGGGACATGGGCGGGAGAGTAATCAGTCGTCAGTCGTCAGTTGTCAGTCGTCGGTCCAGTCGCCATTTGCCAGTCGTCAGTCGGTGGCGTCGGGGTGGGCGCGCAGGTGGAAGTGGCGTTCGCCGGCTACCCAGAGGAGGCGGCTGAGTGGGTGCATCAGGAGCGGAATGACGACGGCGATGGCCACAACCGCCATGAGGACGGCAGTCCACGGAACATCCGGCCAGGTTGCGACCAACAAGCCGATGAGGGTTCCCAGGAGCAGGACCTGCGTGACGGCGAGGTTGATGACCATGGAGCCCAGCCAGTAGCCGTCGACACGCTCGAAGTGCAAAGCACACGTCGGACAATCGTCCTTCAGTCGAATCCAGGTGTCGAAGACGTCACCGCCGCCACAGCGCGGACACCGCCGCCGAAACGCACGTGCCAGCGCAGTTCCGATGCCAGGTTGCGTCCACGTGGGACGGTCGGTTGCCATGCCCGCAGGCTATACCGCACATGGGGACCGATCGCTCTGACGACTGAAGACTGACGACTGACGACTCTGCGTTAGCCTCTCCGCATGAACCGGACAGCCTTCTTGCTCCAAGAGGTCGAGGACCTGCCTCCCGAGGTCGTCGACGAGTTGCCGTCGGACGTCGTGCAGGACCTGAAGGACGGTGTGATCGAGAAGATCCCCGAAGATGTCCTCGATTCCCTGTCCGAGAGTGCTCGGGACACCCTCGTCGATCAGTTCCCCGACTTCGTGCCGGAGGGATTCATCGAGGCGGTCGCATCGAACCCGACCCTGGCCGTCGTGCTCGCCATCATTGGTGTGCTCGCCGTCGCCGGATTCGTCTGGGGTATCACCAAGGCGGCGATGAAAGCCGTGGTGTTCTTCGCCCTTGCGGCCGTCGTTGCCTGGTTCCTGTTCGCGCAGCAGCTCTGACGGGAGACGGCTGTCGTGTCCGACCCCTCATGCCATCGGCCCGGGAGGCTCCTAAGGAACGAGCAGCAGGGGACAGGGTGCGTCGTGGGCGAGGCGGTTGGCTACTGATCCGAGCACGAGCCGCTCGATGAACCCGGCACCACGTTTGCCGACGATCAGCATGTCCGCCGAGACACTCTCGCAGTAGTCGATCAGCACCCTGGCCGGGTCGCCGATGTCCTCGATGGTCTCGTAGTCCACTCCGTCGAGGTCGACCTGTGAGACCACGGCATCGAGGATCTCTCGCTGGGCATCGGTCAGCGTCTTGGACAAAGCCGTTGGCGTCGGCGGCGAGCCGACGATGCCCCACCAGCCTTCTGGGGGACGAACCACGGTCATGAGGTGCAGCTTTGCCCCAGCTGCTCGGGCCAACGTCGCTGCGAGCGTCGCAGCATGGCGAGATTGGCTGGACCCGTCGACCCCGACGACGATCGTCCGTGCGCTCCATGCCTCGGTCATGGTTCCTCCAATCGTGCGTGTTGGGGCCCTCACCGCCCACGTTCACCATATCGGAATGCAATCGAACCCGGCGAGAGTCCAACGGCACTGCGGCTGACCTGGTGATTCCCGCAGCCCTGGCGACGATGCCAAGATGACGGGATACGTCGGGTCCGTTCTCGCTGCTGCCCCCAGGAGGAGTCATGACACAACCGATCGTGGTCGTGGCCGAGGCGATTGCCCAAGCGGGGGTCGCCGCGCTCGAGGCCGATTGCACGGTCGACGTGGCCGTCGGGGCCGAACGAGCCGATCTGCTGCGTCGGGTGCAGGAAGCCAGCGGCATCATCGTGCGATCGGCAACCCAGGTGGATGCCGATATGATCGCCGCCGCACCCAAGCTCCAGGTGATCGGCCGTGCCGGCATTGGTGTCGACAACATCGACCTCGACGCAGCGACACAAGCCGGCGTGCTCGTCGTCAATGCACCGAACGCCAACACCATTTCGGCGGCAGAGCACACCATGGCGTTGATTCTCGCCCAGGCACGTCGTGTTGCCGAAGCCGACGCCTCACTGCGCCGCGGGGTGTGGGAGCGCAAGCGATTGCAGGGGGTGGAGCTTCACGGGAAGACCCTTGGTGTCGTCGGACTCGGTCGTATCGGGGCGTTGGTTGCCCAACGGGCGTCGTCGTTCGGGATGCGGATCATCGCCTTCGACCCGTACGTGAGCGAGGAGCGGGCCCGGCGGCTCGGTATCGAGATGCACGAACTCGACGAGGTCTACGCCTCGGCCGACTTCCTGACGGTGCACTTGCCGCGGACTCCGGAAACGGAAGGCCTGATCGGCACCGAGGCGTTCGAGAAGATGAAGCCCGAGGTTCGGATCATCAACGTGGCGCGCGGTGGGATTGTCGACGAGGCTGCGCTCGCTGCGGCGATCGAGCGCGGCCGGGTGGCGGGCGCAGCAATCGACGTCTTCGCAGTCGAGCCTCAAACCGACAGCCCGCTGTTCGCCCTGCCGCAGGTGGTGGTGACGCCGCACCTCGGCGCATCGACCCAAGAAGCGCAAGACAAGGCTGGGATCTCGGTTGCCGAATCGGTGGCTGCCGCGTTGCGCGGCGAATTGGTCCTGGCCGCGGTCAATATCGATCTCGGGCCGCGCGTGAGCGATGACATCAAGCCGTTCCTCCCGATCGCCGAGTCGCTCGGACGGATTTTCGTGGCGTTCGCCAAGGGGCTACCGCCGACGATGACGGTCAAGTCGGTCGGGCGCTTGGCAGAGGATCCGGTCCACCCGATCGCCCTGGCCGTGATGAAGGGTGCACTCGGCCACGTGAGTGACGAGCCGGTTTCGTACGTGAACGCTCCGCTCCTCGCCGAGGCCCGCGGCATGGCCGTCCATGAGGTCGCTGCGCACGAATCGGAGGACTACCAATCCCTGATCAGTGTGACCGGCGAGGTCGAAGGCATGGCGCGCTCGGTATCCGGTACGCACATGGAACGTAAGGGGCCGGTCCTGACGGAAGTCGACGGCTACGAGATCGAGCTCCCCATCACGGAGAACATGCTGCTCGTCCGCAACGACGATGTCCCGGGAGTGATCGGGCGTGTCGGCACCTACCTCGGAGACGCCGGGCTCAACATCGCCGACATGGCGGTTGGCCGGCACCCCGACGGGGCGGCAATGATGGGTATGGCGCTCGATGGCGAGCTCGCCGACGAGGACGTTGCGGCCATCCTCGCGCTCGACGGTGTCGCCGCCGCCCGCTACATCCGGCCGGCGTGAAGGCGAGTAATGAGTAGCGAGGCGTGCCGGCCAAGGCCGGCACGTTTGAGTTCGAGCGATGCTCGAACTCGGCTCGGAAAGGGCGTCGAGTTTGCGCCTTCGCTCGCTTCTCTCAGATGAAGAGTGAGAGCAGGGCTCCTGCGGCGAGACCGTAGAGGCCGGCAACGACGTCGTCGCCGGTGACGCCGATCGCACCCGGGAGCTGTTCCGCTTGGGGCACCCCGGGGAGCACCTTCCAGATGTCGGCCGCTCGGAACACCAGCCAGGCGACGACCCAGGGAACCCCGGCCAAACCGGTGAGGGCGATCAAAGTGCCTGCAACCTCGTCGATGGCGACCCACTGGGGGTCACCGTCCTGTTCGAGGAACGGGATGGGCGCCCAAAGCGACAGTGCCACGGCAATGCCGGTCGCAGCCAGGTGCACGTAATCAGGCAACGGCGAGATTGCGAGCGCAATGATCGCCGCCAGAACAGCACCCACCGTTCCGGCGCCGTTGTCGCTTCCCCAGATCCGTCTCGGGAGTAGGCCCGATCCGAAGCCGGAAGCGAGGAATCGACGCAGTGGGCGTGTCGTCATCGCCGGCATGGTAGGTGGAGCGCACCCAGGGCATGGCCGTCGGCGACTAGCGTTTTCGGGCCGATCGCCAACCTTGGAGCTGTGCAATGCGACCCGACCAACTCGGCGACTACCGCCGACCGTCCGATCCCCGACTTGCCCCGGACGGCGTTCAAGTTGCGTTCGTCGTCACCCAGATGGACCTGGGAGAGGATCGCTACGTCAGCAGGATCTGGCTCTGGGACGGTTCGGGTGCTCGGCCCCTCACCGCCGGCCCACGCGACACTGCACCACGCTGGTCGCCGGACGGCGCCTCCCTTGCGTTCCTTCGTGGTACGACGACGCCCGGGTCGCCGCCTCAGATCGCGGTACTTCCCATGAGCGGCGGGGAAGCACGCGTGGTCAGTGAGTTCGCCCTTGGGGTGTCTCAAGCCGAGTGGTCGCCGGACGGCACGCGCCTGGCGGCCGTCGCGACGACGTGGATCGACTCCCTCGCCGACCTGGACGACGACGAACGTGACCGACGGCCGCGACGAATCGTTGGCCTCCCGTTTCGTTTCGACGGCATGGGCTGGTTGCACGACCGGCGCCGACATCTCTATCTCGTGGATCCGGAAGGCGAAGCGGAGCCGGTGTGCCTCACACCCGGCGACGACGACGAGCTGACCCTGGCGTGGCATCCCGACGGCACGGAGCTCGCGTTCCTCAGTCCGCGCCACGAGGGTCGCGGGCTCGATCCCGGTGTCCAGGTCTGGACTGTGCCCAGTGATGGAGGACCGGCAACGGCTCGCTCCGATGTTGGGCTGTGGAGCCACCCGAGCTACGACGCTGCCGGCAACCTCTACGCCATCGGTATTACCGATCGGTGGAACATGGTCACCGTCCGGAAGCTCCACCGCTTGACCACGCCGGGCGCCGAGGAGGCGCGGTTCACGGACCTGGATCGCAACCTCGAGACATTCGCACCACCGCTCAGTCCTGGCGGACCACAGTGGCTCGCCGACGGAAATGCTCTGTCCACCCTCGAGGACTCCGGGCGGGTGCGCGTGATCCGGCTGCTCGACGGCAGGGATACCGAAGACGTCCTGGGCGGAGACCGACAGATCACCGGCATCGATCCCACCTCGGACGGTCGGGCATTTGCGTTCACCGCTACGACTCCGACCGACCCGGGCGACCTGTGGTGGTGGGAGGAAGGCGTCGAGCGTCGCCTGACGAACCTCAACGACACCTTCCTCGCCGAGAGTTCATTGGTCGAGCCGGAACGTTTCGAGTTCGACAGCGACGGTGTCCCGATCGAAGGATGGGTCTACCTCCCGGCCGGCGAGGAACGGGTCCCACTCCTGTTGAACATCCACGGTGGCCCGGCCACGCAGTACGGCTACGGCTTCTTCGACGAGTTCCAGGTCTATGCGGCTGCCGGGTACGGGGTCGTTGCGATCAACCCGCGCGGATCGAGCGGATACGGCGCCGATCATGTCGGCGGCGTCGTCGGACGCTGGCACGAGGCAATGCCCCCTGACATGGCTGACTTCGCCGGAGCAGTCACCACGGCGTTGGAGCAGTTCGCACGACTCGACGGTGAACGGCTCGGTGTCATGGGCGGTTCGTACGGCGGACTGTCGACGGTGCGTCTGCTCAGTCTCGACCAACGGTTCCGCTCCGCCGTCGCCGAACGAGGGCTGTACTCATGGACGTCCTTCCACGGAACGTCGGACATCGGCCCCTGGTTCACCCGCACGTATCTGAGTGACGACGTCGGGGGCGACCCGGATCTGGCATGGGCCTCCAGCCCGCTCGCGTATGCCGGGGCGATCACAACCCCGACCCTGATCATCCACTCCGAGAGCGACCTCCGCACCCCGGTGGAGCAAGCCGAGCAGCTCTTCGTTCGCCTGCTGCAGTCCGGCGTCGCCACCGAGTTCTTGCGATTCCCGGCCGGTGAAGGCCACGAGCTCTCGAGAAGCGGCACCCCCAAACACCGCGTCGAACGGTTCGAAGCCATCCTGGAATGGCACAACCGCTACCTGCGGTAGCGAGTCGTCAGTCATCAGTCGGAACTCACCGCACGAGCGCAATGGAACGCGGGAGCCGTGATCTGATGGGAGCTGAGGCCTGAGTCGTCAGTTCCGTGCCGACGTCCAGTCGCGTCCGGGCCGGGCGGCGCCAATACTGACGACTGATGACTGACGACTGACGACTGGACTTCGCAATGCCGGTGCATGGCTCGAGATCCCGTGGCAAACTGACGCCATGGAACCCACGACCTACATCTGGCTCGACGGAGAGATGGTGCCGTGGGAGGACGCCAAGGTGCATGTCCTCACCCACGCGCTGCACTACGGGACTGGTGTCTTCGAAGGCATCCGGGCGTACGAGGCGGCCAACGGCACTGCGGTATTCCGTCTCACCGAGCACATGGAACGGCTCCATCGCTCGGCGAAGGCGTATCACATGGAGCTGGATTGGTCGGTACAGGACCTGACGAAGGCCACGCTGGAGCTGCTGCGGGCCAATGAGCTCGAGTCCGGGTACATCCGCCCGCTCGTCTTCCGCGAGCTCGGCGCCATCGGACTCAACCCGACGGGCGCCCTCGTGCGTTCGACGATCGTCACTTGGCGGTGGGGTGCCTATCTCGGCGAAGAAGGTGTTCGCAACGGGATCCGCACTCGGGTGTCGTCGTGGCGTCGGTTCTCGGGATCGGCTTTTCCCAATGCCAAAGCGACGGGGACCTATATCAACTCGATCCTCGCCAAGATGGAGGCAGTCCGCGCCGGCTACGACGAGGCGATCATGCTCAACGACGAGGGTGTGATCTCCGAAGGCAGCGGCGAGAACATCTTCCTCGTCGACGACGGGGTGGTCTACACGCCCCCGATCGCCGTCGGCTGTCTCGATGGAATCACGCGCGACGCAGTAGCGACGCTGCTCCAGGAGGACGGCTACGAGGTCGTCGAGAAGACCCTCACCCGATCCGACTTGTTCTACTGCGACGAGCTGTTCATGACGGGAACCGCGGCCGAGGTCACACCGATCCGCGAGGTCGACGACAATCCGGTCGGTCCCGGCCATCCCGGGCCCATCACGAAACGTGCTCAGGAGCTGTTCCAGGATGCCGTGACCGGCAAGCTCACGACCCACCCGGAGTGGCTGGAATACGTGTAGCGGCGAGGGCTGCGCCCTCGCCGAGTCGCCAGTCGCCAGCCCGAAGTGTTGTTCTCAGACGTGCTCGACGCGGCAGCCGTGGAATCACTGCGTTGAGGTCAAGTCGCCAGTCCGAACACGGTCGAACACCAGTCTCGGACGCGCGAAGTCTTGCTGGAGGCTGGGGGCTGGAGTCTGGTGGCCGTGGAAGCCGTCTATCGTGAACCCGCACGACCACCGCGAGGTGACCCCCATGGGCCAACAGCCGAACATCGAGCTTGGGTTTGCGGACTTGCCGCGGCCTACGGCGCATCCTGCGCCGGCTCGGCGGTGGCGGCCGTCTCGACCCGGGGAGGTGTCGTCTCCCGACGACATGCCGTGGGGCGGGGGATTCGGCACGATCGGCCCGGACGCCGGGTATGCCCTCAAGCTGATCCGATCCCGGGAGTTGGAGCTCATTGCGGGAGAGCACCGGCACAACGTCGAGGTTGCCCTCAGCACGATCGCCGTCGCCCGGGCCTCTCGTTTTGGGCGGGCGCCGACGAGTGAGGACATCGACATGGCCGCACTCTTGCTCGGCTACGACACCGATGAACTGCCCGATGAACTGGTCGAGAGCCTGCGCAGCGATCGTGTCGGATGGATCGCCAACATCAGCCACGATGCCGCCGCCCGCCGTGAACTCGCGGCTTCGGTGCCGATGGCAGTTCTCGAGTCGAAGCCCGGAGCCGTTCGGGCTCAGATGGCGACCGGACGCCGTCTGATCGACCGTTGATCTCCGGGTTCGTTCGCTTGCTGGAGGGCTGAGTTTCATGAAGATCGTTCGTATCGACTCGGACGTCGACGACATCACGTACGGCGCCGTCGAGCCCGAGGGCATCCGAATCCATCGCGGTACGCCGCTGGTTGCATGGGAACCCACCGAGACTGTGGTCCCATGGGATCGGGCCAGGCTGCTCGCTCCGGTGATTCCCACCAAGGTGGTCGCGGTGGGCCGGAACTACGTCGAGCACGCAGAGGAGTTCGGCCATGAAGTCCCTGAGCAACCGCTGATCTTCCTGAAACCGCCGACCAGCGTCATCGGTCCGCTCCAGGCGATTCGGGTCCCTCCAGAAACCAACCGCATCGAGCATGAGGCCGAGTTGGCGGTCGTCATCGGCAAGGTGACCCGACGGGTCGCCGTCGAGGACGTCGGACCGCACATTCTCGGATACACCGCCGCCAACGATGTCACGGCGAGAGATCTCCAGCGCAGCGACGGTCAATGGACCCGCGGCAAGGGGTTCGACACCTTCTGTCCGCTGGGGCCGGCGATCGACACCGAGTTGGATCCTGCCGAGGGCCTTTCGATCATCTGTCGGGTCAACGACGAGATCCGCCAGACGGGGTCGACCAGCGACATGGTGTTTCCGGTCGGTGAGCTCGTGTCCTACATCAGCCAGGTGATGACGCTGTTGCCCGGGGACGTGATCCTGACCGGTACGCCCTCGGGGGTTGGTCCCTTCGACGTCGGAGACCGCGTCGAGGTCGAGATCGAGGGTGTCGGTGTTCTCGTCAACCCGGTGGTTCAGGGATGATCGACGCCTCGCGACCGATTCGAGTTCGGTTTGCGCCGTCCCCGACGGGGTACCTCCACGTCGGCGGCGGCCGGACCGCCCTCTACAACTGGCTCTTCGCCCGGAGGTATGGCGGCACGTTCATCCTGCGGAGCGACGACACCGATCGGGAGCGCAGCACCGACGAGTTCGCCGCCGACATCATCGAGAGCATGCGCTGGCTCGGGCTCGATTGGGACGAAGGAATCGAGGTCGGCGGGCCGCAACCGACGTATCACCAGAGTGAGCGGTTCGCGCGATACCAAGCGGTCGCGCACCAGCTGCTCGCCGACGGTCGTGCCTACTACTCCTTCGCGTCGCCGGAGCAGTTGGACACCTTCCGCAAAGAGGCTCAAGCGGCGGGGCTGCCACCCGCCTACGACGGTCGCTTCCGGGTCGATGCCGACGAGGCCGCCCGCCGCATCGCCGCAGGGGAGCGCGCGCCGATTCGCTTCGCCGTCGAACGACCCGGCGTCACGGAGTTCGCAGACCTCGTACGCGGCGACATGCGGTTCGAGCACGTTCAGGTCGACGACTTCGTGATCCTGCGGTCCGATGGGTCGCCGACGTACCACCTCGCCAGCACGGTGGACGATGTCGACTTCGACATCAGTCACGTGGTTCGTGGCGAGGATCTCCTGTCGTCGACTCCGAAGCACATCCTGTTGACCGAGGCCATGGGGTCGGCGCGAGCGACCTACGCGCATCTACCCCTGCTGCGCGGACCGGATGGAGCGAAGCTGTCGAAACGCCACGGGCACACGTCGATCAACTCCTATCGGGATGCAGGATTCCTCGCCGAGGCGTTGCGCAACTACCTCGCAATCTTGAGTTGGTCTCCTGGTGATGACGAGGAGATCGTGTCGCTCGCCGACATGGCCGATCGGTTCGAACTGACCGACGTGTCGAAGAACCCGGCCGTCTTCGACGTCACGAAGCTCGAGTGGATGAACGGGGTCTACATCCGCGAGCTGAGTGGCGATGGTTTTGTGGGTCGGGTGCGGGCGCTCGTCGAAGCGGACCTCGGTCGCGAGCTCGCAGGCGATGACGTGCGCACGCTCGAGGAGATCCTGCCGCACGTTCAGGAGCGGGCGAAGGTGCTCACCGAGATCCCCGAACAAGTCCGGTTCCTCTTCGGTGACATCACGTACGACGAGACGTCGTGGGACAAGGTGATGCGCAAAGACGGCGCCGACGTTGCCGTGGCGGGTGCCTCCGAGGCATTGGATCAACTCTCTGAGTGGTCGATCGAGGCGGTTGAGGGGGCGCTGCGAGCCATGCTCGAGACTCACGAGCTCTCCGCACGGAAGGGCCTGCAGCCGCTGCGCGTGGCCGTCACCGGTTCGTCGATCTCGCCCCCGCTGTTCGAGTCGATCGCTGCCCTCGGCCGGGACCGCACGCTCGAGCGCCTCAGCGCAGCGTCGGCCAAACTCGCTGAGGCAATGTGAGGTCGGTACTCAGTACTCGGTACTCAGTACTCAGTACGAGCCGCTCGTCGATTCCGGCTCAGGGGTGATGAGCCTGCGGCTCACTCGACGTCGTCTTCCCACGCGCCGGTGAGGAAGCTTCCTTCGCGAGCGGCCGATTCGACGGCGCTCACCATCTCCCCTGATCGGTAGTAGTCCCACGCCGTCCAGAGGACGGCCGCCCAAGCGAGCAACGAGAGCCACTTGAGGAGAGCGGTGACGGCGATCATGAAGGGAATCACCACCACGGCGCCGATGAGCAGTGCGACCAACCGGCTCTTGCGTGTCTTCATTCCGCAACCTCCCGGTTCTCGACATCGTCGCGCCGGTGGGCGTCGGCGGTCTACCGACGAACGTCCTTGCAGTCCGGGCGGGGGGCCGCCGGTGACGTCGTGGTCCGCACGTCGGACTCAGCGCGACTCGATGATCACGACGTCGGAACCCGATCGACCGAAGGTCTCCGGCGCATAGATCTCCTCAGCCGTCGTCGGGGGCACGATGAAGGTCCCCGGCGTCGTCGCACGGGCGACGTACGTGTACTCGTACGTGCCGGCCCGCAGGAGGGTCGCAAAGGCCTCGGCTCGGTCGTCGCGGAGATTCTGATGCTCGAACCACCGCCACCACCAGTACGTCAGACGGGCGGCGTCTTCGCGCAAAGCGGCCGGCGGGAGGGGAGCGGTCACCGCCAACGCAGGGTTGAGCGATTCGAAGCCGGCAGGCATCGGGTCGATCAGCGCGACATGGGTTCTCCGGCTGTCGGCGACCATCGTCACTCGCACCCGGACCTCAGCGCCGGGCCGGATACGCCAGGCCCCGTCGGGGTCCCGAGTGACGTCGTCGGGATCCTCGACGGCTTCGTAGGTGCGTTGCACCACGAATCCGCGGTCGAGAGGATCGAGCTCGAGGTCGTCCGGGGCGTAGCGCAGACCGAGGCGGTAATACAGCCGTCCCGGGCCGTCCTTGGCGACGACGATGTCCGCAGCGCCCCCGGCGGTCTGATCGATCAGCTCCTCCATCGGGACCGATGTGAGGTCGCGGTCGGTGGTTCGCCCCGTAAAGACATGCTCTGCGGCGTACAGGTCGCCCAGCCAGATCCTCGCAACGAAGTCGGGTGTCGTGGACTCGAAGGTGTCGAAGTACTCGTTGAGCGCCAGCAGAATGAATGAGTTTTCCTGGACGTTGTGCCAGCGACCGCGGGTTTGGTTGCCGAGGAGTCCGGCGACGACCTTGGGGATGAGATCACTGTCGGGAGTCTTGGCAATGAGCGCGTCGAGGATGATCCCGTCGGTGCGGCGGTTCGAGTGGAGGATCAAGTAGGCGTCTTCGCCGTAGTCCGTCGTGAAGGTGGCGGCACCGGCGGTTTCGGTTGCCCGGTTGGTGAACAACCGCTCGATCTCGGCGTCGGCGTCGGGGTCATTGAGCACCGGCCACAACCGGGCGACGGCGTCGAGGCTGAGCGTGTCCCCCGCCCGTGCATACAGCTGACCGGCCTTGGTGGCGTCCCGCTCGCCGGCGAGATCACGAACGTACAGGGCGTACGCACTGAGCGTGTCCTTCATCCTCTGGCTGTAGTCCTTGGGAATACGGTTCTCGATGTTCCGCAGGTGCTTCAACGCCCGCTCCAGCCGATCGGCCGGCACGGCGTAGCCGTTCGCTTTCGCCTCGACCAACGCATGGGTGGCCTGGATGCTGTGGTACGGCACGTCCTGGTTGGAGCTGCGCCAGATGGCGAAACCACCGCGATCGGTCTGCAGCGCCAGGAGCGCAGTGATGTCCCCGTCGACTCGGGCTGCGAGCTCGGCGGCAGGGGGCAGCCCGTCGGCGTCGAACGCGTCGAGGACGTCCCGTAGGGCGGCGATGGCGAGGATGCGCGACGCCAAACCGTCGGAACTGGCGTACCGGTAGTCGTTCAAGTAGATGACGGCGTCGGTCAGCGCCTGGAGCGCCGTCGACGAGGTGTTGATTTCCAATCCGCCGAATTGGGGGACGACAGCTTCGGGAGTCAGGACCGGCTGAGCGATGACACCGTCGTCAACCACTCCGTAGGTCGCGAAGGCCTCGGTGGTCGCCGGCGTGTAGACAGGGAGCGAGACGCTGGCGGCGTCGGCGTACGTCCCGCCGATCGCGGCAACCCGCAGACGTGCGGTTCCGGCGTCCTCGGCGGCCGCAGGGAAACGCACCTCGATGCGATCGTTGGCCGGAACGGTGACCCGTCGCCCGGCACCGGCGGTGAGGGTCAGGTTCGACGTCTGGATGACGGCATCGACCTCGAGATCGGTATCGGTCTGGTTCTGAATCACCACCGGCACCTCGAAGGCGTCCCCGAAGTTCAGGAAGCGCGGCGCAGACGGCCGAATCATCAACGGCAGGCGGGCCGTGATGTTGGACTCGGCGGTGCCGAATCGATCGGTGCCCTCGACGGCAACCACCATCACCCGGTAGCGGGTGAGGCTGTCCGGCAGGGAAACGTCGACGGTGGCGGTGCCGTCGACGCCGGTCGTGACATCGGGTGCGAAGACGGCCAGCGCATCGAAGCGAGTCCGTACACCGATGATGCCGGCCTCGGCAGACTCCTCCCGCCCTTGCGCTGCTGTTGGTATTGCGTCGGCAGACAGGGATTGCCTGCTGAATCCGCCGTCGAAGCTCGAGGTGAATTCGTCGAACTGACCGCTGGCCAGAACCGTCGTTGCCGTTGCGAACGAGTCGTCGCCGGTGAGTAGCTGTGGGTTGACGAGTTCGATGGAGTTGCGCAGGTAGCGGCTCTTGATACGGGGGTTGATCGATGCGTAGAAGACGCTGATTGGATCGGGAAGCTCGTAGCGGCCGAGCGCAAGCACCGCTTCGTCGGCCACGACCACGGCCAGCTCGGCATTGTCTACGGGGTTTCCTGAAGCATCGGTGACGGTCACCTCCACCTGGGTGTCGCTCCCGGGTTCCGCCAATGGTGTGCTCGGCACCGCGGTCACGGTGAGGGTGCGGCTCAGTGGCGGGATCGACAGCTTGAGCGCTCCAACCGCAAACGCCGGGCGCTCCGGGGCACCGGGGAGCGGATCCCCGTTGTCGGCGGTGCGAGCCGTCGTGCCGACGAGGTCGACCTGGACGTGCACGTTCGGGATGTAGCCGTCCTCGATGGGCACAGAGAGCACGGTGCTGGTGTCGTCGATGGTGAACCGTTCGGTCGACACGATGCCGTTGCGGCTGATCGTGACCAAGCCCTCGGCCGGACCAAACGGTGAGGCAACGAGAATCTCGGCGTCGTCACCGGGGGTGTACTCCCGCTTGTCGGGTACCAGCGTCACTTCCTCCTGAACGACGTTCCGTTCCGGCCTGCGGTTGTCGCCGCCCACCCAGCGCGTGATTTCGGTCTTGCTCGTGCGATCGGAGTTGTCGGCGACGGTCGCAATGATCTGGTACCTCCCGCCGACCTCGGCCGAGAACTCGCACTCGACGGGCTCATCCGAGGACGTGACGACACACGTCTCGACGGCGACCGGGACCTGCTCCCAACGCCCTTGCATGAGGAGCCACTCCGTCCGTCCGGCCTTCACGATCACCGTGCGTCCGGCGACGGCGGTTCCATCGATGTCCGTTGCGATGGCCTCAACGAGGAGCGGTTCGCCTCGATCGACGAAGGTCCGTCGACTGCTCAGACCGACATAGAACTCACCGGGATGGACCAGCAGGTCGGTGCCATCCGACCAGCCCTGGCGATTGACGTCGAACACCGTGGCGTCGGCCGACACGGTGGTGGGCAATCCCTCTCCGTCACCATCGAAGTCCATCTGGAGGTAGTGGGTCCCGCCGGCGTCGGTGCGTCCGGAGAATGTCTTGACTTCGTCGGGCTCCAAACGACCCGGGATGCCGTCGAATCCCGCACCGCCCCGGAACTGGCTTCCGCCGCTGTCTCCTCGTGACCACCACGGGACCCAAACACCGAACGTGAAGTCGTCCCATCCCGGCGGGGAGTAGGTCGCCGGTTGTGTTCTGACTACCCACCGAACCTCGGCGTCTGTGAGCGGCCCGCCGGCGAAGTACTCCGCCGTCACCGCAGCGGTGGCCGGCTCGCCGACGAGGTACGGACCGGCGGACTCGGGACGGACCGCGACCTCGAAGTCGGGGCGGCGGAACTCCTGGATCTGGAGGCGGTGCGAGTGGCGTCGGTCCTGACCTGCGACACCTTGCAAGGTGAGATCGATCGTGGCCTGACCCAGATTGGCGTTGGCGGGAACGTCGATCTCGAAGTCGAAGCCCCCGAAGGCATTGAGGTCGACGGTGCCGGATGCGACCTCGTTGCCGGAACTGTCGGCTGCCGTGTAGCCGACGGTGGCATCACCCGTGACAGCGGCCAACTGTGCGTCGTCGCTCCACCTGATCCGCCGCACCCAGCCCTTGACGTGCACGGTTTCGTCCGGCCGGTACACGCCTCGGTCGTCGAAGACGTACCACACGGCTTCGTCGTCCCTGACGTTGCTGCGCCAGTTTGCGTCGATGAGCGCACGGTCGTCCCCGCGCCGGGCAACGAGAAGCCCGGTCCTGATCGAATCGTCCTGCGGCAGCTCGACCCGGGCGAGCCCATCCCCGTTGGTGACGGCAGTCGCACGATATCCCGTGAACCCAACTTCGACATCGGGAAGTGGTTCACCGCTCCGGAGGTCGGTCGCCCACGCAACGATCTCGTCGGCGTCGCTGATAGCTGCGGCCCCGATGACGGTCGACTGAGCCCACACGATCGCCGGTTGGTTGCGCCAGTAGTCGTCGCTGTCGCGGGTCAAACCCGCCAGGTGTCCTACCGGTTCGACGAGCACAACGACGTGGCCGACATCACCTTCGAGCGCATCGCTGAGGTCGACAGCCGTCTCGGTCAGCTCGTTCGACTTCGAGTTGGTGTCGACGATCTCGTCGCTCACCTGCGCCCAACTCGACGGGATTGGAGGCGGCTGGTCATCCCAGCGTCGGTCCAGGTACGCCACATACGAGCCCCAGTCGTTCGGATCCACCCGGAACACGCGAACCCGCAGTTCGTCGTGGTTCACACTGGCGACGGCCAGTGTTGGCTCGGGGACCAGCGGATCGAGCGTGATGAGTTCATCTCTGAACTGGTTGAGAGACGGGCGGGCATCGTTGATTCTGAACTCAACCGTTCGGTTGCCGCCCAAGGTCTGCCCGTGCGTGTCCGTGAGGGTGGGGTCGATCGTCGCGGTGTACGTGGTGCCACCGATGGTTGCGCCACTGATCGAGATCGTGTCGCGCCACGCCTGGACGGTCAACCCCGCCGGCTCCGGCTCAACCGCGACCATGGAGGCGTCGAACCCCTCGAGTTCGAGGACGTTGTTGAATCTGATCGACAGCGAGTCACCGGGGCCGCAGCGATCGCGTCCACGGCAGGACGAATCGCTCACTCGTAGTGGCGCGTAGGTGCGAGCCGTGAAGGAGCGTTCGTTTGCCGTGGCGCGGGGGCCTTCGGCGGATGGCGTGCCGGGGCCGATCTGGATGTTGATCTGCGTGTCTGGCGCAAAGGCAGCCGTCGCTCGGAACGCCAGCCACCGGTCGGCGAGCAGCCCGTCGACGCGCGCACGGACTCGTTCGTCGGCGGCGATCTCCTCTTCGGTCGCCAGGCGGATGGCCATAGCCTCGCCGCCCACTGTGCCCGTAGTGATGGTGATCGTCTCGAGAACGGCGACCGGATCGATGCGTTGGTCGAAGTCCACCAGGAAGACGGGTTCGAGCGGCAGTGAATCGTGTGATGGCTGGAACGACTCGACCTGCGGCGGTGGTGTCTTGAACGTCCACGACACCGGTTCGGCCAACTCGCCGCCGGTCTGGGAGGTGGTACCTGCGGGGATCTCGACCCGGTAGACGGTGGCCATCGGCAACCGGTCGATCAGCTCCGAATCATGGTCGAAGCGGAGCGTCCGGGTGCCGATCCACTCCCATCGGCCCGGCAGGTCAGGCGTCACAACGACCGGTACGTTCTCGGAGTCGAGCTGTCCAACGGTGGCGAGCGGCACCATCGGCTGGTTGAACGTGATGCTGATGTAGGGGGCGACGGCCACGCGCCCCTCGGGCTGGAAGCGAAGCACCTCGAGCGGTCCGGCCGCGACGGTCGGGGTCGGCTCGCCGCCGGGAGCGGGGAAGGGCACGTCGATAGTGGCGCCGGACCGAGGCGGCGCCAGGGTCTCTGCGGGACGTCTGAACTCCAGGCGGTCGTCCTGCGGGATGACCCACTCTGGCAACCGTTCGAGGATCGCAGCCACGGTTGCGTCGTCGAGCGGTTCACCTTCGACCAGAGTGATCGGCCCTGGATCCACCAGGTTCACGGCACTGCCCGCACTCAGGCGCACCGACAACGGCTGTCCTGGTGGCGCAAGTGCTTGAACGGCCGTCGGTACCGCCGGACTCGAGGGAGCGGCGACGGTGGTGGTCGGCTCGGTGTCATCACGCGACATGCACATTGCTGCCACGAGCGCAAACACGAGGACGACGACGAGCCCGCCGGCGAGTAGTCGAGGCCTGCGACTGGCGGCAGCGACCGGCATTGCAGGATCCGTCCTTCCTCAGATGGTTCCAGATGTTGGACGTCTGCAGGCCCACAATAGGTTCCTGATGAGCGGCCCCTCGGAACCGCGGGCCCTTTGGGCGGCGTCGTACACACGCAAGAACCCGGCAGTGACCGGCTTCGCTGGTGTCGCATCGTGATACTTAGGCCGGCATGCGATGTCGTCCCGGGCAGCGGGCTGACCCGATTCCGGCCCGCACCTGACGTGTAGCGAGTAGACATATGGCTACGAGAGTCAGGGAGGTCCACGGGTGAGAAGGCTGGTCATACTCGTAGCGGTGTTGGCACTGCTTGTCGCCAGCTGCGGTGGCGATGACGGAGGAGTATCGGATGACGCATCGGGGGGTGACGCATCCGGGAACGACTCAGTGCAGAGCGATGGTGGGGATGGGGCACCCGGTGGCGACGTGGTGAATGTCCAGGCCGCAGGCGAGGCCTTTGTCTCGGTCGACGGCCAGGAGTTCACCTTGACCGGCTCTCCCTCACTTGACTGCGACATCGGGCCTGAGGCAATCACCTTCGCCTTTTGGGTGGGCGACAACAGCACCACTCTCGGCGGAGGAGCCAACCTCTACGACGACGGGTGGCTCGGGAGCATTCGCCTGGCGACGGTTGACGACGAGGGTCTGCCGGTTGCGTACTACCCCGATGACGGAGCCATGGACGGTGGCGTCGCCATCAGCGGCGACAGCATGTCCTTTTCGGGCCCGATGTTGATGCAGCCACCCAACGACGGCACGAATCCGCCCCCGGTTCAGGTCGGAGATGGCACGATCAGCGTGACCTGCGGCTGAGCGAACCAGTTCGTTGTTCGTGTACGGCCCGTTGAGTGTGTGTCGGCTCGAGCATGCAAGAAACCCCCGCGTGAGCGGGGGTTTCTTGCGAAGCTGCTCGCCGGAGGCGAGCAGCCGTAGCCCCGACCGGATTTGAACCGGCGTTACCGCCTTGAGAGGGCGGCGTCCTAGGCCACTAGACGACGGGGCCGCAGGTGGCGCGATGGTAGCCCGCTCGCACGGACGACTCGCCACCGGCTCGGGGGGGAGGACTCGAACCCCCAATTACAGGACCAGAACCTGCTGTGTTGCCAATTACACCACCCCCGAACAGGGCGGGACGATGGTAGACGACTGCCTTGGCACAGCCAAGGCAGTCGTCCGTCGTCAGTTATCTGTGGTTCGTCGCTCGGAATCGCACGCGGCAGACCTCTGGGGATCATCGCGAGGGTTGATAGTCGTCGGCCTCGTGTGCCAACGTTCTGACGACTGACGACTCAGTCCTGACTTCTGGTCAGGACTGTCCGTACACCGGGATGGCGGCGCCGTTGATGACTGCGGACTGGGGCGACGCCAGGAAGTCGATGACGGCTGCGATTTCGTGCGGCTTCGGCCACTTGATGTAGTCCGCATACGGCAGCGCGGCTCGAGTTGCCTCGGTGTCGATGACCGAGGGCATGAGCGCATTGGCGGTCACGTTGGTGTGTTCGAGCTCGACCGCAGCACTCTGGGCGAGCGCAAGCACGCCGGCCTTGGCGATGTTGTAGGCAGCCTGCCCACTCGGGGTGTCGAAGCCCGCTCTGCTCGAGACCACCACGATCCGACCCCAGTCGACGTCTTGGAGGTGGGGGATGGCAGCCCGAACCGTGTAGAACGCCGAGCGGAGATTCAGGTCGATCATCCGGTCGAAACGCACGTCGTCCGTCTCTGAGATGTCGCGCCCACCCGCCCAGGCTCCGACGAGCGATGTCACGACGTTGATGTGGCCGTAGGTATCCACGGCTTCCTGGAGGAATGCGTCGACCTGGTCACGGTCGGTCGCGTCGACCCTGCGCAGCAGGATCTCGTCCTCGTCGACGTCGAGTTCCTCCTCGA
Organism: Acidimicrobiia bacterium; assembly: GCA_030066755.1. Classification (GTDB taxonomy): domain Bacteria; phylum Actinomycetota; class Acidimicrobiia; order Spongiisociales; family UBA5794; genus JASJAX01. The sequence goes on along the minus strand of JASJAX010000038.1, from coordinate 931 downwards.
GGCGTCGGGCTTCTTCCGGGATCAAGTAGGCGACTGCGAGGCGAAACCCGCGTCGGGCCAGCATGGGGACGAGCGCTCGGCCCAGGGCTCCCGTGCCACCCGTCACGACGGCGACATTCTCTTGCATGGGCATACCCTAGGAGGCCGGACCCCGATTGGCGTGATCGAACGGCGGCCGCACACCGGCGACGTTGGTATTCCTGGTGCGTTGCCTGGTACGATCGGTCCAGCCTTGAAGACCGGACCTAGGAGGTTCTCCCGTGGCGCAGATCACGATGGAGGGACTTGGCAAGATCTATCCGGACGGGACTCGTGCGGTTGGGGATGTGAATTTGACGATTGAGGATGGGGAGTTCCTTGTTCTGGTCGGTCCGTCGGGTTGTGGCAAGTCGACGGTGTTGCGGATGATTGCGGGGTTGGAGGAGATTTCTGAGGGCAAGATGTTCATCGGGGACACGCTGGTGAATGATGTGCAGCCCAAGGATCGGGACATTGCAATGGTGTTCCAGAACTATGCCTTGTATCCGCATATGTCGGTGTTTGACAACATGGCGTTTGGGTTGAAGCTGCGGAAGATGCCGAAGGACGAGATCAGGTCTCGGGTGGAGGAAGCGGCAGAGATTTTGGAGATCACCGAGTTTTTGGAGCGCAAGCCGAAGGCGCTGTCGGGTGGTCAGCGGCAGCGGGTCGCAATGGGTCGGGCGATTGTGCGGGAGCCGAAGGCGTTCTTGATGGATGAGCCGTTGTCGAATCTGGATGCGAAGCTGCGGGTGCAGATGCGCACCGAGCTGGGCCGGTTGCATACTCGTCTTGGGACCACAACGGTGTATGTGACCCATGACCAGGTCGAGGCGATGACGTTGGGTCACCGGGTAGCGGTGCTCAAGCCGGTGTCGGCGGCGCGGCCGGACAATCTGCAGCAGGTGGCGCC